>CBDTUM010000095.1:0-17472 GCA_965363495.1 uncultured Desulfopila sp. | reverse complement strand
ATAACAATAATTAGCATTCAAACATGAAATTTGATACTGTCATGCAGAGTCGAAATTTGAGGTATAGCAAGACGCTACTTTGCACCTGGTTTCACGAATGTTGTGGTTAGCCTGGTTAAGATGCAGTGGAAATATCTTAAATAGGCATAGATTACAAAGATTGTCAGGAATTTACTCAACAGGGTCTGCTTTAAACTCATTTTACCTTTCCATCAACAATCTTTTGGTCACTGAAGGCGACCAAAAATGATGTGGTATCAGTCATTGAGCCTAACACTTAACCAAAAGTGAGTGTCAAACATAATCTGGAACAATTTAGGATTTTCAAATGATTTTTTAACGTTAGGTAATATTGAGGAAACTAGATTTTCTAGTGGTCAAAAAACATCTTTAAATGCGTTAGAATTTTGAGACAATTTTTTACATTCACTGTAGGAAGGTCAACCAGAAGTAAATTGAGGAACTACTGATTTTGGATACGCCAATATTAATCACGGTGCATCATCAGTGGCTCACCTTTCCCCGCTGAAAATTGCCTGCATTTCTAGCTCACTTTTCTTCAGGGGGGCACCGATGTCCTTGGACCTATCTTCGATGCCTTTCGGGATGGTCGCTGTATCCTCAAAGCCTAACTTTTTCAATACTGATACAATGTGATATAAAAAAAATCATTAAAGAGTAATTTTTTTCTTGAAATCCGGAGATTTTTTCTGGATATTAGGAGGGTAATTCAATGAATAAAAACAATTTATCTAGTATGATATATATATATCTATTTTAATTCACATTACTTGAATAGAAAGCTAGTGCAGGCCAGACCAGTGGCTCTATCTGTGCGTATTATTAAGATTCCCGGGGGTGTAGCAAATCCCTCAGTTTCGCAGTAGTTGGTCGGGCCCAAAACAGGAAAACAGAAAATATCGAAAACATAGGTGTAGTAAGGACCAAAGAAGATGCAGAGAGGTCAGGGAGGACTTTTCCTGCATGACTGTAAATGGAAAAATGAGCCACAAAGGGAGGTAACAGATGAAAAAAAGACTGTATGGGCTGGGTTTGTTTATTGTTTGTATGTCATTTTCTGGTGTAGCTTTTGCTTTGACGACATTTGAGGACTTGGGTAAATCGATTTTCTTTGATGACAACCTGTCCATCAACGGCAATCAGTCCTGCGCGGCCTGTCACGGCCCCGGAGCGGGCTGGACCGGACCGGATCCCTCTATCAACGCGTCTGGGGCGGTCTACGAGGGCTCAATAACTGGACGCTTCGGTAACCGCAAGCCGCCGTCATCTGCCTATGCGACACCGAGCCCGATCCTTCATTACGTCATTGCGAAGAAGGCGGCGCTGTTCATCGGCGGCAACTTCTGGGACGGCAGGGCAACTGGCCAGATCCTCAGTAGCCCCGCTGCCGAACAGGCCCAGGGGCCATTTCTGAATCCCCTCGAGCAGGCCCTGCCTGACGCCGTTGCGGTGATCGACGGAATCTGTACCAGTGTGTATAGTGAACAATTCATCCAGGAATGCGGCCCCTCCGCTTGCGATACGAGCAACCCGGAATATGATGTGATTGCTGCCTATGACTGTGTCGGGCTTTCGGTGGCCGCGTACGAGGGCTCAACCGAGGTGAACCAGTACAGCTCTAAATACGATGCGTTCCTGGCAGGCATGGTCGACCTTACCAAGGAGGAGAAGAAGGGTATGAACCTCTTCAAGTCCAAGGGCAAATGCGCCAAATGCCATATCCTCGACCCAGGGCCCAATGGCGAACCACCGCTGTTGACCGACTTCACCTACGACAACCTGGGCGTGCCGCGGAATCCGGACAACCCCTTCTATAGCGAGCCCGTCTTCAACCCGCAGGGCTTTTCCTGGATCGACCTCGGGCTGGGCAGCTTTCTGGCTAGCCGTGTGGATTACCAACAATTCGCACCGGAGAACAACGGCAAGATGAAAGTGCCAACGTTGCGCAACGTGGACAAGTGGGACCCGGCACTGGGCCCACAGGTCAAGGCCTACTCCCACAACGGGTATTTCAAGACACTGAAGCAGATCGTGCACTTCTACAGCACCCGCGACGCGAAGCCTACGTGCGTTGACTCTTTCACCAGTGTTGAGGACGCCTTGGCCCAGGGGTGCTGGCCAGCGGCAGAGGTGCCGGTCAATGTCAACACCAAGGAGTTGGGAAATCTTCACCTGACCGACGCACAGGAAAATGCTATTGTTGCCTTCTTGAGGACGCTCTCAGACGGATACGTATTGCCCTAAGTCAGGAAGAAGAATACCGGTAGTTGTTGGCGGGGCATGCCACCACTCAGTGAACGGCATGTCCCGCCAACATAGAGTGAGGTGGTTGAAAAAAGTGCCAGAAAAGGAGCATTCTGGCACTTAGTAAAATTAAAGAGTATTTTTTAAAAACGTAGCGGAAAATGGAGCACTCGAAATTATTGATAATTCCAGAAAATACGTAGCAAGGGAAGGTGGAAACCGAATAGCCCAACGGGGATCATCTGATTCAGTTTTTTCTCTGCTAGGCGATGCCACATAGCCACATTGGCGGCTATGTGGCTATATTGTTAAACGTCAGGTTCTTTGTTGGTCATTCTTCCGGCTCCAAACGTTTTTTCTTGTCCATGTGGGCGTGCAGAACGCGGACGGTTTCTATGCCTTGAGGGTGCTCCCGATAATAGATGACATAGTTTTGAAACTTGCTGATAGGGAAGAAGCGCATTCCTTCAAGATGTGGCCTTTTGGCTTGGTACAAGGTGCCCATGCGCGGCGCGGCGAGAAGGGATTTAAATGTTTTTTCAGCGGCCTGATAAACTCGGTCGGCTGCAACCTGATTATCCCGTGGGATATAGAGCCAAATGTTGACGAGATCATTCTCAGCCGCTGGCGTTATAAGAATAGAGGCCATTTAAAGAGCTTTTTCTTGTTTAAGTAAGGCTTGCGCCTTTTTCCTCAAGGTGGCCATGTCTAGTGGCCGTGCTGTTCCGCTTTCCAGTCCTTCAACCAAAAGCCGCTCCGTTTCTTCACGGTCATGTCTGATGAGGTCACGCAGATAATCACTTGCGCTTTGATATTCTCCCGTACTGACCCGGGCTTCAATAAAAGCTCGCATTTCATCGGGCATTGAGATGTTTAGGGTCGCCATGGTGTTACCTCCTTTGGTAGGTGCCTTCTCCGACAATATAGAATCTATGGCAAAGATTGCCAACAGTAAGATATGACTTGTTCTGGGCAGTCCCCACCAAAGGGTGGCGGGACTGGTGCTTAGTGTCCAGACCATCATACGGAAAGAGGGCGGAACCATGCCGGTGCCGCCCATTGTTTTCAACCATGCAGATTTTCAATCCAACGAATCGCTTCAATGTCACTCACATTACCTAAGTATCTTTGAGTTGTTGTCAGATCTGCATGGCGCAGAATCACTTTACTCATTATTTCCAAAGGAGTTCCAGCTCTTGATTCATACGTGGCCGCATGTCAAAGCAAAAGTCCTTGAAGTAGCGCCAGACCTTCCCTGGCCGGACCTTTCAAAAGGTTTTCTTCTCCATTGGTACGATTATTATCAAGAATTTTCTGATTGCCTAGGTACTCTTCCCAGGTAATATAACCTTCGTGGTGATCATTAATTAAAACGGTCCAGGACGACATGGGCATCTTTTTTGATGTGGAACGAAACGTCCCATCTGGACCGATCTCCTTAATGCTTTGATATCGACCATGAACATAAGCCCCTGCATATGTGGGGTTTTTTATCAGACTGAGAACTCGGTTTTCCGTCAGACAGCCCCAGATCAACTTGCCATTCCAGACACCACCGTAAGATCGCTTGGGAAATTCTAAGCCCTCTTTCGAGAACCTGTGCACCACTCCGTAGGCGCTACCGGTCGAACGAAAAGAATCAAACAAAAAGCGTAGCGCATGCCGGACCTGCACATCGGGGTCAAAAACGATGTTATCTTCATCGTCGTAAACATAGCCTACCGGCAAAGGTCTCTTGAGTTCACCTTTTTTAGCTTTATTCAACTTGCCGCCCTGGAGGCGCGCGCGAAGAAAATGTAACTCCGCTTGAGACATGGTTCCTTTGAGACCTAATAATAATTGGTCGTTGAAATCCGCAGGATTGTAGCATCCATCCTCGTCTATGATCAATGTGTCCGTGAAAGCGCAAAGCTCCAACAAACGATGCCAGTCTGTGCACGATCGGGACAGTCTGGAAACTTCCAGAGCAAAGACCGCACCAGCTTCCCTCATTGATACCAAGGCCACTAAGCTCTGGAAATCTTTTCGCTGGGTTGTTTGTGACCCGGAAAGACCCAAGTCCCCATCCAATACATGGATCATGTTCGCCGGCCATCCCAGTCCCATGGCTTTGTCCCTCAGGGCATACTGACGCTCGGTGCTCTCCTGGTTGTACCGAACCTGGTTCATGCTTGATTGGCGTAGATAAATATAGGCTGGTTTTTGCAGATGGTTCTTCTGAATCTTGTTGTTCATGATTTACCTCCGCGATCCCGAATTGGGCGTCATTACATTGCATTGCATCTTCGAGCATGTTCGCCAATAAAATGGCTAAATCTTGAATATTAATGCAATCCGTGGCCATCAGCAGACTCCGTCGGAGGTTGGGTGGAGGTCTGGCTAAAGTTTTTCCCGCCGCTTGAGCAGCTCGCGGTTGATTTCGCAAAGCTCTTCTAAAATCGTTTTTATTTGACGAAAATTTGCCACATATTCTGTGACTTGCACTTGATAATCTAAAGGGATGTAATCTATGTAACCGTTCATCAGCACCCCATTTTCGTCCGATCAGGCCTCCTCACATAGCCAACTATAGCTCGGAGGCCTGCTTGTACGATTACTTTTCACATCAATACTTTTTGGAAAAATCTTTTTTAGGGACGATATTATCTTAGTCGGACGAGACAAGCGAGCAGTTGTCAGTTTAAACGTCTTATTGTCTAGTTCTAAGATTGAGTAAAATTAATAGCCCCTGGCAAAATCGATTTGGTATTTCAATGGATTTCCTGCCGCAAAGCGACGATAGTTGTCAATGAAAAGGGGTGCTATATCTTCAGGGTAGGCTAAAGCTGACTTGTGTGCGGTGATAATCAACCCCGCTGTTCCCCAAAAGGGATGGGATTTCGGCAACGGTTCCTGTTGGAAAACATCCAACACAGCTCCGGCAATCTCTTTGCCGTTCAGGGCATTTACCAGGGCGGTTTCATCCACAGCATTGCCTCGCCCCACGTTAATTAATATTGCCTCCGGCTTCATGGCCTTAAAGACGGTGGCATCAATCAGATGTGCAGTGTCGGGCGTATCGGGAAGTACAGATATGAGATAATCCAGATCCCGGGCAAATTCCAACAGCTGATCCGGCCCAAACATCTGATCAATGGATGCACGGGGAGAGGGGATTCGAGAATAGCCGCTGGTGAGCATGTTGAAAAACTTTGCCGCTCCGGCAACTGCGGTACCGATGGATCCCACGCCCATGATTCCCACCCGTTTTCCTCGCAAAAGACCAGGCTTTGGCATCTTCCAATGCTTTTTCTTTTGTAATGCATAGCATTCGAGCACATTTCGCTCATGCATCAGCATGTAACAGATCACATACTCTGCCATGATAGGGCCATACACATCTTTGACGCCCGTCAACATGTAATCCCTTCTACACTCCTTCCCCATCAGAGGGGTCACACCCGCCCATGTGGATTGCACCCACTCGAGACGATCCGTTGCGGGCAGAATCTTGCGGAGCTGGTCTGGGGCTCCCAAAAGAATAGTAACCTCTCCTGCTCTTACGAGGGCTTCTTCCACAGTCTCAAGTGCAATGATTTTTAGATCCGGCAAACCGGCAGCATTGATAATGTCTGCATAGGCGGTCGCAAGCTTTGACAGGATGAGCAGGGTATTACCCTTTGTGGGTGTCATAGGTTCTGTTCCTCCCGGCGATCACGCCATAAAATTAGCTTGATTTTAAGATAGCTCCTCATAATTAAAAACCTATCTTAACCAATTTGATAAATTATTTAATCTGTTCAGTCCAATTCATAAACGATAAAACCAAACCTGCCTTGTTAAGGCGGTTGATCATTGCAGGACATGATCGCCGATCAAACCTTCTAAAGAGCAGGGAAAAGGGTAACACTCTGGATCGCTTGCCTGGCAATACGTTTCCCCTTGTGTCAAGAAAAGAGCAGTGCCATACGATTATCTTCATTGTTCGATATGATGGGTATGTCTTTTTTTGGGCTTAATACGATAAAATAACTAAATTCTACAATAACGGTATTTTAGCTGTTTTGGATAAGCCGTTATGGCACTACTTTTGTTGTTTTTTTCATATTGTCGTTTTTATAGTTTGGCCGGGATGACTTTTTATCCCCAGCGCTGAATATATCTCCTGTTGCCCTGGCTCAGGACGTGTGCTTTTTCCTAACTATTTGTTGCTTGAAAAACCTGGGGTTAAATATTCGGTCAGTAAGAGCAGCAATTGGTTCAGTAATTTCTTGGCGAACTGGGTCATTCCTTTTGGGCTACTTTTTCTGGTATGGACATGGATTGCCCGCCGCATGGGCCAGGGAGGCCAGGGAGTTCTCAATATCGTCGGCAACCGGGTTTATATTCACGCAGAGTTGAGTCTGAACGTCACCTTCGACGATGTGGCGGGTGCCGAAGAGACCAAGGTATCCTTTTTCTCCATCGCCGGTTCCGAGTTTGTCGAAATGTTTGTTGGCGTCGGTGCGGCAAGGGTACGGGAGCTTTTTGAACAGGCGCGCCAGAAGGCACCTTGTCTCATCTTTATTGATGAATTGGACTCCATCGGCGGAGCCCGCGGTATTGGACCGATGATGGGAGGCCATGATGAGCGAGAGCAGACCCTGAACGGCATTCGTAACGTTTTAAGACGGAAAAGGAATAAAAAAGAGGAGTTAGATCAGATTTTCCGGGATTTTTCGAGTGATTTTGGCAGTGCGGATTTTTTCTTCACTCAGTTCACCCAGTGTCACCCGCAGGTTTTCTCCTCTTTTGTGAGCAAGTTTAAACCAGTTTCGAATCTCCTTATTAAGGATCTCCTCGCCGACCCCTCTACTAAGGCCGCGTTCACCAACAGGATTATCCAACCTACCGGAATTGATAAAGGTCCAGCGGTCATCACTACTGGAAACAATACCGGTATGCCCCTTAGTTCGGGTGGAAAAGGAGAGAATCTGGCCATTATTCAAAAGCGGTTCTATCTCACTTATTAAATCTGTGGCATTCTTTTGCCAATTTGCGAGTTTTGAGTAGTTTTTTGATAATACGATTGTACCAGCCACTTCAACAATACCCTCACCATTGAGATAGGCATTCTCAGCCATTCCCCGGTCAAGGGCCATGCTGGTTAATCTGGAGTATAGACCGTTGCTGCCTCCGTAAGAAATATCCATCTTTTTCAAGCCGTTGACCAGCAGTTCATAACAATTAATCTCGGTATATGATTTCCCCATATACGGTTGTACTGCTTGACTGAGGTTTGCAACCGGCTCATGGGTGTTACTCCATGGTTCTTTTTTTAGGGGGATTTCTTTTGCCTCCACGGTAACGGCTCGGGGTGTTGCTACTAGCGTATCCTTCTGGGATTGCCAGGTGATCTCTTTGGTTGTAGGGTTCAGGAACACCTCAGAACCGATCGGCATAGTGTGAAATGGTTTATCCGCATTTACCGTCTCGCCAAGAATATCCCAGGTCTGATCGCGAAAGCGGTCATCCAGGTGCATAAGATGAGAAACAGTAGGGGTTTGACTGCTGATGAGACCAAGGCGAACTGACGCTCCCGTTTGGGGAATAGATGCCTCCATCCTAATTAAGCCGCTCTCAAGCTGCCTAATGGGGGGAGAAATGACATTCGCTTCGGCAGATGCACCCTGCAACGGGCTTGAAGTCTGCTTGTGCGCAGCACCTGACCAGGACAATTCATTAGAGTTGCGATCAATATATATCTTGCTCCCAGGAAGAATGGACCTGTAGTCCTTGTCCTGGTTTTGGTTATTAGAAAGGATCTCCCACGTTTTCCCTTTAAGCTTGTCATGCTGGTACAACAGTTCCGATACGGTTGGGGTTTGCTTTGTGATGGTCCCTATCTCCTGCAGATTGTCCATCCTTTGTTGTGGCACTGAAGCCTGCTTTTTTACAGCCAACGTACCTGAGAGTACCTTATCAAAGGAACCCATTACTTTTTCTGGAGGACTCTTGATTGCTTGTTGCCCGGCGGCATGTATAGTCTTTTGTATTTCAATCATTTTGTTGTTGGTCGTAACGAGTAAACGGGAATAAATAATTGAAGTAGGCTCCCCGCTGTTCCCACAACTGTTGCAAATTACGCACCACAAATCAATTATTTAAAGATGTTATCGGTTAACAGTCCGCCTTTGCTTATCTTTATTCGTAAATAAAAATCATAATCAAAACAAAAAAAAACGTTCTGTCTTTTGAATGAGAGGCTGCTCGCCATACGAGACAATATTTCGTCACACCAGGAGGATAATGGACCTAGTCCAAAATTTTAGGCAAACAACAGGGAGAGAACCATTGATTTATTTGTATCTGACCCCAGTTATTTAGATCGACTTTGAAGAAACTTATTGAAAACAATAAACTTAGAGCTTAGCTTGATGCCATTCGTGACTGTTTCGATGAGTCTTACCCGATTAGTTAAAACGCGGTGGGTAAGTGGTTAGTTACGTTAGGATTTTCAAGGAGCATCTATTTTCTGGGGGGGCATCAGTTTTTCACGTCCAGTGAAAGCAACCATATGCTCAACGCCGGAGCAGACCTGGCTACTATCCAGTACATCCTCGGGCATAAGAGAATCAAAACGACTATGCGCGATACAAGGCTCTCAAATCAAAAGGCACGTAATGATTGCCACCTGGCAATGAAAAATCTGTTTTCAACTAATAAGCTGAGTTTTTGCTGACGATATTGGCTAGAACTATCAATACTCAAAGTCAAAATGTGATTGCTGCCCTAAAAAGAGAATTGCTGACTATATGGAAGAGTTTTCTTAGCAAGATTAGTGCAAATCTCGAAAATAGCCTGGGCAGGTTATGCTTTCGCCTCGACACGATAGAAAAACAGTACAATCCGGCGTAAGCGTTCACCAGCACCGAATCTGTTTTGTCATCGGCCATTAAACGTATCAATACTACGGTTTAATGACTTCTTTCGCGCATCTCCGGCACTGGTGAATGCTTACAGTTCGGAGATTATTCAAGATTTGGCGGTTTTCCGGTGAACGGTTACCAATCCGGCTGGCAGAGAAAGCCGATCATTGATCATATTGATTGACAATGGCCGTTTCAGGATGGAAACTAACTATAAACCACCAAAAGTAATATGTTATCAATATATATTTTAGCTACGCTATTGATTGTAATCGTCACTGTAGTACCTCTATTTAGACATCCACATTGGGTTGTCAGAGGAATGGATTTTCCACGTCTGCAAATTGCGTTTCTTGCAGCGGCCTTGCTTATTGTTCATTTGCTTTTTCTCGACCATCGGATGAGCGTCACCTGGTTGCTCGTTTTTGCAACGGCCCTCTGTCTTTTTTGGCAGTTGTGGTGGATATTACCTTATACTTTCCTCTGGCCTAAGGAGGTTAAAACTACCAAAGTTCGTGATCCCAAGAAGCAACTTAGTATTATTACCTCCAACGTACTCAAAACAAATCGTAAGAGCGATGCGCTCATTGGTCTGGTTACCAAATATCAGCCCGATATTCTCGTCACCCTGGAATCAGATACATGGTGGGAAAACAAACTTAAGGTATTAGAAGCTGACATGCCGCATAGCGTCAAATGCCCTCTGGATAATCTATATGGAATGCACGTTTATTCCAGGCTGCCTTTTGACAAAGAGGAAATCTCGTACTTGGTTGAGAAAGATATTCCATCAATACATCTATCTTTGGAGCTACGTACAGGAGATAAGGTGCGAATGCATTTCGTTCATCCTGCACCACCAAGTCCGACTGAAAACACGGAGTCGACGGAACGGGATGCTGAGTTGATTACCGTTGCTAGAAGTATCGCAGAGACTGCCCAGCCAGTCGTCGTAACGGGTGATCTCAACGATGTCGCCTGGTCAGCGACAACTCGTCTTTTTCGTAAAATTAGCGGCTTACTTGACCCTCGGGTAGGCCGTGGCATGTTCAATACCTTTCACGCAGATTACCCTTTTTTACGCTGGCCGTTGGATCATCTGTTTCATAGCCCGCACTTTACACTACAACGCATACAACGGTTGCCATCGATTGGCTCTGATCACTTTGCACTCTTTACAGTGCTTGTGTATACCCCCATTCGGGGTACAGACCAAGAGGGATTAAAGGCCAATCGTGTGGATCATGATCGTGCCAAAAAAGTATCTGAAGAAGAGAGCGTAAGTAAAAAGGATGTACCGCAGCTCAATGGATAAATAATCCTTACCTAAAGATTGAGACACTCAATGCAACCACTCTTGTAGAAATTACAGGAGACAGAATTCCTCTCACATTGTAACTTGCCGTCCGTTCAAGATAATTTCAGTCAATCAAGATTTTATGGTACTACATCCATATAACTTTCGATTACGCCTTACCGCCAAGGAATAAGAACCTGAAAAATGGTAAGCGTTCACCAGCACCGAATCTGTTTTGTCATCAGCCATTAAACGTGCCAATAGTACAGTTTAAAGACCTCTTTCGCGCATCTCCGGCACTGCTGAACGCCTACAGTTCGGAGGTTATTCAGGCTTGAGCGGGTTTCCGGTGAACGGTTACGAAAAATGCTTTCAAACTACACATTCAGACCTATAACGGGAATAGCTGGCTATATGGACTTTTGAAAACGAGATTTGCAGTAAGGCCTTGATCTGGATTCAGGTTTAAGGAGCTCAATGTTCAAACCATCAGCTCATCTAGCGTGATGTGTTAGCCGGAAATTTTACTTAAAACCTTCTCTTTATTTCCATTACAGACTTCTTTCTGTCTGCGTTTTGAAGGATAATTTTTACAAATTGCCGGTCTTGCTTCATATACATCACAAGAAAAACTCCCATTGTTTTCATTTAAGAAAAAACAATACCCATTATCTTGAAATTTTAAGAAATATTCTTCAACCGCTTTACCCTTTGGGTAGGTAAACACATCGGAAGAGACCCCTGTCACTTTTTTTAACGCATTTATTTCATTTTCAGACAGTTCTACAAAAGGATTGTTTTTACAACATTCAGCACATTTTTTACATATTTCAGTCAATTACATTCTCCATAACTTAAGGAATTCTATTTACAGTATTTCTGTTTTAGAAATACTATCTCCATATATCTAGATCTTAAACACAAGCAGCTTGGTAGAAATATACTTCTGGAAAAACTTGACAGCGCTCAAAAGCACATAGCCACTTATAATGATACGCTTCAATCAACAATTCCGGGTGTATCTGGATATTCAATCAAAGTGATCTCGCCGTCAAATTTTTCAACCAACAGATTTGCTACATTGACAGATGGGAAACCATCTTCTGGTGCAGAACCTACTTGTTGGTGAAGGTCCCTTATGATTTTATTTAACTCAGGGAAAGCTGTTTTTTTGTGATCCCCCAGCTTGACACGACCATAAGGAGGGATGTTGAGTATGACAATTGCCACACCAGGAGAAAGTTTATTGTTCGTTACACGTTTCATAGTTTAAGCCTCTTGTGGGCATATTTAATTACATTCAGCTAAAGGCAGAGGTAGTCAAGGGTGCGTCGCCGTTTATTGTAATTGAAAATTGTCATGAGTTCGGGGATAGAAGTGACAAGTTGTACCCGTTGATGGTATTGCGATGTTTTGCTGAGGGTGTGATCACCGTATGTACTTTTTAGGCTATGCGTCCGGCATCAACCTTTTATTCGATGATTGTTCGATGGTACTGACAGGGTTCCAGTTCCACCCTGCGAGCAAAACAAGGTTACTTGTAGCCACACTATACCTGCTCTGTGCCAATAATGCTTGTATTGCCTCTGTAGTCCTTATGTTCAGTGTGCTTCTGCGAGCATTATTTGTTTTCTTTTACCTTGAAATCCTCACCTGCAGCGTGTGTCTTAAATCCCTCGCGGCGCTCTTGATTGGCTCGCTGAATCTTGAGAGAGATCGCCAATTTTCTGATGATCTCTCAAGATGGTTTGAAACCATCAATGTTCACCATTTACCTGCAGACGGTGTAACTAAACGACGGGCTAGACTAGACAGATACAAAAAAAATGCGCACTTCATTGTCATATGCGTGAAAGGATTGTCGTTAAAATCAGTTAAATTTCAAATTGCTGTTCAACACCTTTGTTCTTCGATTGCAATATTGTTTTGATATAACAAGACATTAGTTCTGGCAACCTGCAATTGGCATTATCCTTGCTGTATTTAATGATACCTTTGTGGCAGGTCAGTACTCTTGTGCGAGATGAAAATAAATATGGGGTCTGAAACATCACTTTATGTCTTCCAGGTAATGGTGAAGACTACAATAGATATTGGAGAAATAACAATATGAAGAGCAGAGTTATTTATCAATGGAGAGATTGGCTTCTCGAAAAGATTGCTGACGATGAGTATAAACTGATCCAAAAAAATACTCAGTCAGTTCAGAAAATTGTGGCTAATGATACTATGGAGGCCGAAAATCAATGTCGACAAATTATCAGAGATCTCAAAATGGAAGGTGGTGTCAATCCGTAATCATTACTGTTCAGAATAGAACGAATTTGAAAATTGGAATTTCATTTAATTGTGGGCATTTGCATTAAGCAGTGAAAAGATGTGTAAGCTGCTGCTTGGTTTCCTGACAACCGACACAGGTTCGTGCACCGTGACATTGCACGGCATCGCCAGGCAGGGATCGAGGCATTGTTTAACCCTCCCTGCAACCATGAGTAGACTTGGCTTGTTCCAGAATCTATTTTGTTGATGGACACCAGAGGTCCCGTCTTTCGGCTATTAGCTGTAGCGACCCGCAATAATGACACCCGATCCACATTAAGTGACAACAAGTACAAGCTCTAGCTTGTCCGGTAGAAAGGCAAGTCTCATCAATCATCCGATGCCGGTACAATGGTGCAGTTATCTCGGTTGATAATCTGTGCGCAGACGTAGCAAACCTGTTTTTTCTTTTTAAATCACAAAAAAAGATAAGGCCTGCCTGTACTTTCGGCGCGTCTGGCGACGTAAAGTGCAAGGTTTTGTTGGATGCGGTCTTTCCCTTGATGATATCTGGTTGCCTTTACTTCTCCACGCCATGGGATATGCAAATCGCAGGTATCTTTGGCATCTTCAAGATATAAGCCTTACTATGAGTGATAGGATTGTCCTTGGACACACTGCAATATAGTAGCCGACGCAAATTTTGCTTAATGGAGGTTCAAATGCCTGTATATGTGATCATTAAACGTAAATTTAGAATGAATCAACCAGATAAATTGTTACCACTGATGAATGAACTAAACCTCCGTGCCAAAGATCAGCCCGGGTACCTCTCCACAGTGACTCTGCAAAGCACTGAAGACTCGGAAGACTACATTGTTATCAGTCAATGGGAAACAGCAGATGCTTGGAAATGTTGGTTCGTGAGCAAAGAAAGAAGGGATCTTCAGAGCAAGGTGGATAGTTTGATTGGTGAACGTACCTTCTATGAGGTTTTTCAGCCGATCAAGTCTGTTGACTGATAATCTTTCTTGACACCTGGAGTTGTATGCAACAGCTCAAAGAACTCTCAAAAACAAAGCTTTGACTCACGGAAAACCGACCCTTTGAAGCAAGATAAACTCTCCCCGGTCGATAATATGGCTCAGAGTACTGGGACCAGTATTTCGTGAAAAAATTCCAGAGGCTCTCGGAAACAAACAGAACTCTTTCGCCCTGGACGGTTATCCGATCCGACGACATAAAAACTGCTCGCCTCAAATGTATGAAATTTAGGACCAATTTCTGCTTTGTCACAAGGATGACATGCCATGGTAAAGACAAACCATCCATCTCAAATTACCCTTCTTGATGGAGGAATGGGCCGAGAGCTCTTGCGGATGGGAGCACCGTTTCGACAGCCCGAATGGTCAGCTCTTTCGCTTATGGAGGCTCCTGATCTTGTAAGAAAAGCACACGAATCTTTCGCTGTGGCGGGGAGTGACATCCTGACAACCAGCAATTATGCCGTTGTTCCTTTTCATATAGGTGAAAAACGTTTTTCCACTGAAGGAGGCACGTTGACGGCCCTCGCTGGTCAACTTGCACGTCAGGCAGCATCGGCATTCGCATGTAAAGTCGCAGGTTCAATACCTCCACTCTTCGGTTCATACAGGCCTGACCTCTTTATCCCCGAGCGGGCTCGGGCCTTGCTGAAAATAATCATTGATGCGCTCAGCCCTTATGTCGACCTCTGGCTAGCCGAAACCACGAGTTCTCTCCGCGAAGCACAAGCGGTTGCAGAAGCTCTCTCTAGTGACGATCGTCCATTTTGGATTTCATTCACACTGCTGGATGGCGGGGGACCACAAGAGAAAGAACCACGCCTTCGCTCTAACCAAAAAGTGCTGAGCGCTGTAAATGCTGCAAGCGAGTTCGGCGCGTCAGCCATTCTTTTTAATTGTAGTCAACCGGAAGTCATGTCGTCAGCAATTTCAAGCTAGACTGAGGAATGAATAGCCCTTCTAGTGCCAGCAGTTTGTAGCGTGGGTAGAGGATTAAGTTGTTTGGTGTGCCCTGGTAATCCTACGTCAGACACTCGTCTTACAGGTTTACTTATGTCGGATCAGGTCTCAATTTCTACGCAGAGTTCTATCACAAAAGCGCCCCCTGTAAGGTGGTAAATTGTCGAATACTTCTTACTCTTTTGCTTCATACCAGCGAGTTCCACACTCAAACGTTAGCAGAGATTGAAAAACATCCATTTTTCAAAGACCATGAATCAAAGGATATGCAGATGAAGCACCTAGAGACAGATACCTTTATCAGTGAATTTCAGCAGAACCTCCATGCCGTTCTAAGAGACAACCCTGAGATTGAAACCATTAATCATATAGAGGGTCTACCTCGCCACTTCCTGGATAAGATCCTGGCACCGGACCCTCTGTCTATCTTCATTCCTGCCGAGTATGGGGGGCGAGGCGATCACCCGAGACACTGTCTGTCGATGCTCGAGGCAGCCTCCTATGAATCGCTGGCGGTCGGACTGATGATGGGGATTAGCGGTTCCCTTTTTCTTGAGCCGGTGGGCAAGTATGGGCAGGAGGAAGCCAAGGTCAAGGTTTTTCGGAAATTCTTAAAGAACCGCAAGTTGGGAGGCTTGATGATAACCGAACCGGATTTCGGTACCGATGCACTTTCGATGCGCACCTCCTATACCGCCTCCGACAGCGAATACTCCCTGAAAGGATCCAAACACTGGGGCGGCTTGACGGGGTTGGCTGATTTCTGGCTGATCACCGCCCGGCAAGAGAAAAAAAGTGGCAACCTGGGACGCGACATCGACCTGTTCATTGTTGAGAACTCCGAGCCCGGCCAGAAGGTTGAGGTGGAAGAATACTATCACAAGCTGGGTCTTTTTTTAATCCCTTATGGCCTCAATAAAATTGATATTAAAGTACCCCATAGCTCCAGACTGAACCCAAACACCAGCGGCGTCAAACTGATGATGGACCTGCTGCATCGCAGCAGGTTAAGGCTTTCAGGCATAGGTTTGGGATTTATCAAACGAATACTGGATGAAGCGATTGCTCACTGTCAGCAGCGTTATGTCGGGGGAAAAAATTTACTGGGTTATGACCAGGTTCAGCACCGGCTCTCACAACTGCAGGCATGGTATACTGTCAATTCTGCCATGTGCCACTATGCCGCCAGAGTTTCCGGAGTAAATAACGATCTCTACTCCTTCGGCCTTCAGGCAAACGCCACCAAGGCCGTTGTCACGGATATGATGCAGGAGGCAGCCCAGACTCTTCTGCAATTAACCGGGGCAAGCGGTTATCGCAGGGACCATATTGCCGGAAGAGCAATAGCCGACAGCAGGCCGTTCCAGATTTTCGAGGGTTCCAATGATGTGATGTACAGTCAGATCGCCGATATGATCCTGAACATGATGAAAACGCAAAAAGAGTTCAATCTTTTTACCTTTCTCAGTAGCTTTGAACTGACGAAAAATATTGCAGCCTCCTATAAACACCTTCTCGGCTTCAAGATAGATAAGGAGCCCACACAGCGGGCCAGGGTGGTTCTGGGCAAGGTCGTTGCGAGACTGATTACCACTGAATTCGTCCTTGATCTGAAAGAGACAGGTTTTCGGGCAGACCTGATAGACAATGCCATTCAGGTTGTCGGAAACACCTTGGCTGAGCAGGTTTCATCGATTACCAGCCTGCTGCCGGTGCAGATAATTGAAGATTACCGGGAGGGCAGTGACTGGAGATTGTTCGGTTAAAGCTAAGCTTGATGGAGTTGGATCTGGAGGATTTATTGGGTGACATGACAGATACCACGAAAAGATACATTGCAACGAGTATGGTGGTGTCCATCAGAAAATATTGGCATGCTTTGCGGAATCAATAATGATTGATGGAAACAGCAAACTAGAGCGGATTATTTTTGGGCGTCCCAAGGTAAATATTCTATGGAAGAAATGTACGTAATTCACGAAGAACCAGAATTTGTCGTGGTCGTAAAGGCAAGTGGGCTGCTCTCTGTTCCTGGACGTGGTCCGGAAAACCTTGATTGTGTCAGCGAGCGGGTGAAAGCACGGTATCCGGGCTGCATCGAACATCCCTCAGTGCACCGCCTTGATATGGATACTTCGGGGTTGTTGGTGGTCGCTCGAACCAAAGAGGCACACCGTAACATCTCTATTCAGTTTCAAGAGAGCAAGGTCAGTAAACACTATATCGCCATTCTTGACGGCGAATTAGCTGGCGAGGAGGGTATAGTCGAACTTCCTTTCCGTCTCGATATTGACAATAGACCTCATCAAATTTATGATCCGGTTCACGGAAAGATGGGAATTACCCACTGGAAAAAACTTCTGGTAAAAGATGGCAAAACACGAATCGAGTTTAAACCTATAACTGGAAGAACACATCAGCTCAGGGTTCACTCCGCTTCCGAGCACGGTCTCGGAATTCCTATAGTCGGCGATCCACTCTACGGAACTGGAACTGGCCCGGGGTTGCTGAAGCTCCATGCCTGCTATATTTCCTTTGCTCATCCAAGGACTAGTGAGAGTCTCGAATTTAACTCGAAACCTCTGTTCTAATTATTTTTTGCCGAATCATGTTGTTGCCATGAAAAATATTTCCGATAGAGACCACTTGATTGCTGCACTGCCCAAGGACGCGACCTGCTATGGGTATTGTACGGCTTGTGATGAAGTTCATTATCTGACAGAGGGAAACAGCCGCAAATATGCTCTGGAGCTGATGGCAG
>CBDTUM010000094.1:0-17491 GCA_965363495.1 uncultured Desulfopila sp. | reverse complement strand
TACGTTTACCGACCGATGACAAAACAGATTCGGTGCTGGTGAACGCTTACAAAAACCTCAAGACCTGCGCTTCCTGCAGCAGCGCTGTTGCCTTACTTATTTACACTTTCCTGCTGGACGTAAATGACAGTTCATATTTGTTATTTACGCTTATTTTTTTGCTAGTTAGAAGCATATACTCTTGATGTTCTGCATGTTTTGCCGGCAATGAAAATGTATACTACAGCATCTCGGCGCAGTATGCAAAGCTTCAAGAGGAAATGCTACAACACTCCTTGAGCAAAAAACGTTTTAATCTGCTCGGCTGAAAAGCCAAGTCCCTCAACAATTTCATGCGTATGTTCGCCAAATTTTCCAGGTGTCGTCCTGAGCGTACCGGGCGTTGCACTTAATTTGACAGGAATGCCGAAACCGTGTTTGATCTCACCGTTATCTCCAGTGTAGCTGTGTACCATTTCCCGTTGGCGGAAATGCGGATCATTTCTAATGTCCTCCATGTTTTTGACGACTGCAAAACATACCTCCATCTCAGCTAATTCAGCATCCCATTCGGCCATTGATTTCGAACGAAAAATTTGTCGAAAATCCTCGATAACTTCCTGTTGTTGCTGTTCGTCGTAGTGCAACGGGATATACTGTGGACGATGCAGCTGCTCGCAGAGTTGCTTCCAGAATCTGTTTTCCAGAGCGCCAATTGAAACATATCTTCCATCTGCCGTTTCATAAGTATTATAGCAAGCATAGCGATGGGACAACAATCCGTCTGATGCCTGCTGTTTCTGCCCCCTCGACTGTGCAAGAAAAGACGGGAGGGCGAGCAGGCCGAGCACACCGTCGGTCATGGAGATATCGATGTATTGCCCTTTTCCCGTTTTCTCCCTGGCAAAAAGAGCCAGCAGGATACCGACGGCAGCATTCATCGTGCCGCCGGCGATATCGGCGATCTGCACCCCCGGAATAATCGGGGGCCCGCCTTTCTCGCCGATGAGACCCAGAATTCCAGCGTTGCTGATATAGTTGACATCGTGGCCGACCCTATCACGCAGAGGACCGGTCTGCCCATAGCCACTTATTGAGCAGTAGATTATCCCCGGATTACACTTGCGGACAGCCTCATAATCAACGCCAAGGCGCTGGACGACACCCGGCCGAAAGCCTTCGATGACGACATCCGCCTTTTCAACCAGTTTGAAAAATATTTCCAGCCCCTCAGCAGTTTTCAGATTAAGAGACATATGTCTTTTATTCCGGTTCAGATCGTTAAAAAACAGTCCATCTCCCTGAAATTTTCGATCTTCAACGGCAATCACTTCGGCACCATGATCTGCCAGAATCATCGAACAGTATGGCCCCGGCAGCATCCGTGACAAGTCCACAACCCGAATTCCATTCAAAGCGCCTTGCTGTGTCATGTTATCCTCATAGTGGTTTTACAACACCATCAAAATTCAATACCCTTTTGAGCTTTTATACCTTGCTCGTAGGCGTGTTTGATCAATTCCATACTTGTAACAGTATCGGCAATCTCCACAAGTCGAGGATGGGCGTCTCTTCCAGTCATGATAATTGACAGCCGTTCCGGTTTCTTTTGGACGAGCTCGACAATTTTCTCGACATCGAGAAAATCATAGAGAGGCAGGTAGGTAATTTCATCGAGGATGATCAGATCGTAGCGGTCGCTTTCGACCAGTTTGCAGGCCAATTCAAAACCCTCCAAGGCAACCCTCCGATCTTCCTCTATATTTTCTTTTGTAAAGACAAACCCCTTGCCGCATATAAACCAGTCCAGATTTTCAATTTTCTCGGCCATTATCCGCTCACCGTAATTGCCTTTTCCCTTGATAAACTGGATGACACAGACCTTCTTGCCATAGCCAAGTGCGCGGAAGGCGGTACCGAGCGCTGCCGTGGTTTTGCCTTTGCCTTTGCCGGTATTAACGATAACTCGTCCCCTGTCAGTCAAAACAATCTCCTTATGTTTATTTACTGTATGTTCCTGTTAGTGCCTCACCCCTGAAAACTAGTCTCTCTGTTGAGTACCCGCAACAGGGTACGAAACAAAGTTCCGGTTTTTTCCCGTTTGCCGGGATCAGCACTCATTGGCGGCAACGGAACCGATCGAAATTGTACCAGATTATGAAAAAAATGAACATATATTCACCGTCCATACTCCCTCTTTTATCATTAATTTCGTTCTCAGCTCGTTACACCACGAAAGAGCGCAACACAACACATCCAGGCAAAAGTGATACCATTTTATCTTCTGGCCTAAAAGTCGAAAAAAAGCCAGCGCAGCTCTTGATCAAATTACATAATGGACTGATTCTAGGGGTTGTTATTGTAAACAAATCGCAGTAATGATAGAGCCATCTGTGGATGGAAGAGCTAGGCTGCTGTATCGCCGGACCTGGCCTCCTAAAAGAAGAAAAACGGCCGCAGGCACATACTGTCGAGTCGAGATACAATTTTTCATAAAATGAATTATAAAGTTGCTATAAATGGTTATGGCCGGATCGGTCAGTCTGTATTGCGAGCAATCTATTCTACGCCATTCAGATCGAAATTTACCATAGTTGCCATAAATGACCTGGCCGACATTGAAACGCTGACCTATCTTACTCGCTACGACACAACGCACGGACGTTTCCCCTATCCTCTGCGTTTTGAAAAAGATTTTCTCTATATCGGACAGGACAAAATCAGAGTTATCAATGAACCGGATCCGGCGAAAATCCCCTGGAAAACACTCGATATTGACATGCTCTTTGAATGTTCAGGATCGTTCAGTGCACGGGAAACAGCCGAGCAACATCTGCACAGCGGGGCCAAACGCCTTCTTCTGTCACACCCCGCTACGCCGGAAGTTGATGCGACTATCGTCTTTGGTTACAATCAGTCACTGTTGCGACCTGAACACCGGGTCGTCTCCACTGCCTCCTGTACAACAAATTGTGTGGTTCCCATCCTCCACCTGTTAGATCGGGAACTGGGGATTGAAAACGGTGTCTCGACAACCATTCACTCGGCCATGAACGATCAGCCGGTTATTGACAGATACCACAACACCGACCTACGTCTCACCCGCAGTGCCCTTCATTCTATAATCCCGGTTGATACCGGGCTGGCTAAGGGCATTGATCGGCTGATGCCCCATTTGGCAAATCGTTTTGAATGCCTCCATGTGCGGGTACCGACAATTAACGTGTCGTTGATGGATCTGTCCATCAACGTGAAATCAGCAACGACGACCTACAAGATCAACGAGATTATGCGGGAGGCAGCGCAGGGACCGCTTCTTGACCTTGTGGGATATACCGAAGAACCACATGCCTCGGTAGATTTCAATACTGATCCACGCTCATCGATAGTCGATGGGACTCAGACAAGGGTCTGTGGCGGCAAACTTATCAAAATGCTCTGCTGGTTCGACAACGAATGGGGCTTTGCCAATCGGATGCTCGATGTGGCCAACAACTGGCTCGAGCTCAAATGACCATCTACAAAAGAGGCCGAAATATGCAGTGGAATCTGGACAAAATCCGCTTTCTTTATCCGCCTGATGACTTTACCGGGTCCTTCACCAACGAGAAAATGCAGGCACGCCATAAGGCCCTGCAGGACCAGAAAATAAAAGAAATCCTCACCCAACTCGAAAGCGCCGCGAACCCGATCGAGGCCATGCGCGTGCTTCACCCGCGCGAGCATGCCCAGTTTCTGCTCAAGAACATTGACTCTTTTAAACAGCAAAAGTGCCTGGAAAAAGCAGTCCTATGGCTCTATTACCGAAAAAACACCCCTTTTGCCGCAGCCGGTGACTACAATACCTGGAAGATTCTGCTCAATGAGTGTGATGCCGACAGGCTCTACCAGGAAGGAAGCCCTTTTCCCTATGAAAAAGTGACTGCCTACAGAGGTTCAGTGACTGGATTGAGCAAAGGTTTTAGCTGGACTGTCAGCCGGGAAACAACAGCCTGGATTCTTGATCGGTGGGCAGATAAAGAGTTAGGTGGGGGAACCGTTTTTGCTCTGGAGGTAACAAGAGCAGATATTTTAGTTTATGTTGAGGACAAGTTGAAGCAGGAAGTCATTCTTATCCCGGAAGTAGCTGAGACGGCTAAGGTTCAGCCGATTACCAGTCTGTAAAACAGACAACTGATGTCGTCGACGAGAGGTCATTTTTAAAAACATCCTTACACAAACAGGAGACTGACAAGATATCAGAGTGAGTGACCTTCAGGGCACTGTAATTGAGCAAAAAGGCATGTGTTAGGACCATACACGAAAATACGACAACATATGTACGTAGCTACTGATATCCTACATTAGCAACCGTTACGGACAGATAGCCATGAAGGCTATGCAAAGATGGGACAAGGGAGGTTAGACTGCCACATGATAAAAATGTTACCGAAAGATGAGACCCTCGTACCAATCGTGGAAACCATAAAACACATCATCAGTCTTGTAGCCACTTGCATTGGCCTTGTCATTATCATCATCGGGCTAAAATATGCTATGGATATCGTGCAGCTCATTTTCACCATCCTGAAAACTCCCACCTCTCTGACAGATCCTATTTACCAAATTTCTGATATAATCAGCGGGAGTGTACCCAATCATAGAGTCGAAAGCGGGACCGTCCTGTTCGCCAATATGATGGCCCTGGCGGTTTACTGCTGCGGTGCTCTGCTGTGTGCCTGGCTAACCCTGGCTCTGATGCACACCGGCGCAAAGATCGTAGCACTGAACGTAGGCGACCAAAGTGCCGTAAAGAAACTCCTCCAAAGTGCTTTCGGCAAAAACCTGCAGCCGAAAGCACTGCCAGAAAAAGACAAGGTTACGAGCCGTGACGCTTCCGGATCCCAATCGTAAAATACGCGGGAAGCTTATTTTACAAAACAAACCATCTCTTTGCTGATGGAGTTGTTTCCTCAGGAGAAGTTGTGGTACCTCTCTTCGCGGTTCGCCCCCCTCATTGGTTTGCCAGATGTAGCTCAAACGTCTCCACAACATTATTGAACTTTATATTTATATCCGACACTATAAACAGACTGGATAAGCTCAAGTTCAGGAGCGGCAACGGCAATTTTTTTTCGCAATTTTTTGACATGGCTGTCTATAGTCCGGTCGCAGACAATACGACGGTCAGTGTAAATGCGATCCATCAATTGGTCCCGACTAAAAATCTGCCCTGGCCGGCTGGCCAGAATGCTCAGAAGCTGAAATTCTACAGCGGTCAAATCAAGTGCTTTCCCCTGCAGGGTTGCAAGATAACAGTCCTCATCGAGAACCAGCGTTTGATCTGTCTGGGCCGGCGGAAAACCACGGCGTAAAACGGCTTTAACTCGTGCCACCACTTCCCGAGGGCTAAAGGGCTTACAGATGTAATCGTCAGCGCCCAGTTCCAGACCAAGCAGCCGGTCGATTTCTTCAGCTCGGGCGGTGACCATGATGATGGGAACATTGGAAAATGTGCGGATTTCTTTACAGACCTCCAAGCCATCTTTATTCGGCAGCATGAGATCAAGAAGGATAAGCTCCGGTGTGTTTTCTTTTACCCATGGAACAACGAGCATTCCATCCCCGAGGCACTCGGTTGCATATCCTGCCTGCTGCAGATAATCACGATGCAACTCTGCCAAACGCTGTTCATCCTCTACTATCAATATCTTCTGTTTCATCTGGTCGTTTTCTCAGGAACTTCTATATAGAGGGAGTTGGATTTTTACCAGGACTCCACCAAGCGAAGAACTGTCAGCCTCAATGTGACCTTGATGGGCATCAACAATGTTTTTACAAATAGCCAACCCGAGCCCTGCTCCACCGGTAGCACGATTTCGGGATCCCTCACCCCGATACAGGCGATCAAAAAGCCGTGGTAATTGCGCCGGAGACACCCCGGGCGATGAATCCTGAAAGTGGATAGAAACCATGTTTTTTTCGAGCTCTACCTTAATCGCTATTTTTCCTGGTGCATCGGTATAGCGGAGGCTGTTTTCAAGCAAATTGGTAAATAACTGGTGGAGACGATCAGGATCCCCGAGAAGAGAACAGGAATCATCGCTCTCCAGTTCTGTTATCAGTTCGAGTCCTTTTTGGCTCACCCGCTGTTCAAACAATTCAATTGTCCCTGCTAAAATTCCGGCTGGATTGACCTCCACTCTCTTATAATTCAATGCCCCGATATCGGACATAGAAAGCTCATAGAGATCATTGACCATTCGTTCAAGATGGATAATCTCTCCATGCAGGGCGGCCATTGTATCCGGCTCAGGTTGCCGTATCCCATCCTGAACAGCTTCAATTTCACCGCGTAAGACCGCAAGAGGCGTGCGCAGTTCATGGGAAATATCGGCTACCCAGCGTTGCCGGTTCTTTTCGTTTTTCTCGAGGGTCATTGCCAGGATATTAAAATCATCAGATAACCGTCCCAGTTCATCCCCGGTAGTAACAGATATCCGTGTCTTGAAATGGCCGGCAATCAGTTGTCGTGTTCCTTCGATCAGTGAATTGATGGGGCGCAGCAGATGGATGGTCACAGGAAAAGTGAGCAACAGAGACAGACCCACCATCACGATGGTTATGAGCACAAACGATTCGGTTTGTTGTTCGACAAAAAGGAGGTCTCCAGAATGGGACAGCTCTGTAAACGGAATCCATCCCAGATACCCGATGGCTTTTCCTTTGTACGTAATAGGTCGCATGGTAAGGTTACTGCGTTCTGTGCCATCAGGTGGGCCGCCAATTATCCAGTTTTTCTCAACATCAAAAAGGACGATTCTCGGCCCCAAATCTCGGGGGGCCCTGGGCGGCAAAAGATCATGGGGTAACGGAGGACGGTGCATCGGAACCGCCTCTTCCACTTCACGCCCCCCTCTTTCTTCTGCCTGCGGGAGCGGGGAAGTGTCTCTATGTATTTTATGCCAAAGAGGATGATTTTGGGCAATAAATTGCCAGCTGCCATTTTGGCTATAATATCCGGTTAACTGTACGGCAAGTCTATCCAACTGTTCCAGTTCCTGACTCTTGACGTAATTTAAAAAGCCACGATCAAAGCTCCATTGCAGAAAGAAGAAAATACCTACAGCGACGATGACGCTGGTCAGCAGGAGCGTGGCAAAGAGCTTGTGTCTGATTCTGATTTTCACAGAAGTCCTTTTGTTAAGTTTGATCCCTTCCTCAAAATAAAGAGCCGAGGAGTATGGTGCACCACGAAAGCAGGCTAGAGAACAAATGTGGAAGAAATATGAACCGGCAGTTAAAAAAATACCATGGCTTCCATAATTCTTCCACATTTTGCTTCTACTCTTGCAAAAGACAGCCGCAAGCCGGTTGACAAGCGGCACAAAAAGAAGGCAATCAACAATTTCCATGAAATAATGAGCACGAATGAGCGAAGCAACTGTTTTTATTATTGGCGGAGAAAAAAAGTTTTACCTTGATCTGGAACAGCTCTTAAGCATGGATGAGATGGAGGTTTACCGGAAAGAAAATTTCCAGGAAGCAACGATTTTCTTTGAGCTATATCAGCCTAATATGGTGGTGCTCGGTTGTCCCGCCGAAGGGGTCGATGGCCTCACTTACTGTCAGGCAATACGAGCCATGTATCCAGAATTATTACTGCTGGTCTCTGAACGAAAAGATAATAACTTTCATAAACTAGCTCTTGATCTCGGCGCTGACTCCTCGATGGTCTTTGGAGATGGTGCGCCATTAGTCGCCGCAAATATCAAGGCCTTGCTGCGACGCTTTGTCCCATCACAACCAGAACTGCAATTGAGATTTGGCAGGTTGAACGTTGACGCACAAAGACGTGATGTCTTCATAGACGGACAAGCGGTGGCGCTTTCAACTATAGAGTTCCAGCTGTTCTGGTCGCTCGCCCAAAAAGCCGGATCTGTGGTTTCCCGCGAAATCATTCACCAAGATATATATAACACGACATACAATGGATATGACCGCAGCATTGATCTGTATATTTCACGTATCCGGCAGAAAATCAGTAATCATTCAGGAGCTGCCAACTGTCTCAAGACAGTAAGAGGGGTTGGCTACCAGTTTGTTGATGATGCAGGTGGCCAGAAACTGCAGATAAGAAATTGATACAAACTGTTACAATCAAGAAATATTAGAGCTATAAATCTTCTCGTTGCGGTAGCCGATATCTACGACGGGATAGCCGTCTTTTTTTTTAAGGCCGAGGAACACCTCACCCAGATTAAAGGGAAATAAATCCGGATTCTTTACAATTTCCCCTTGAGGGAAATAAATACCTTACCGATAATTTGCTCGCAAACAATAAGCAAATTGTCGGTAAGGCACCAAATCAAAGGAGATCAATAAATGATCAGTAGTATAAGCAGCTCGAGCAGTACTCTATCGATGATGCGCAGCAGTGCAATGCAACGCCCATCCTCACAAGGAAAAGATGCATTTCAACTGTCTGACACAGATGGCAGTGGCCTGGTATCAAAAAGTGAACTTGAGACTCTTACTTCAGAGATTTCAAAAGTTACCGGCAGCTCAATCAATGTCGATGATGCCATGAGCACTAATGACGCCGACCAGGATGGCAGTCTCAGTGGAGAAGAATTATTGCAGATGTTGGACGGTATGGGGTTCTCTCCTTCCGAGATGACTGCCGGCGCGGGTGAAGAATCCTCTTCAATGCGTCCACCACCGCCACCGCCAAAGGATCAGGCAATCTCTACCTATTCCAACAACTCCGGGGAAGATGACACCCTGGCCCAATTACTCGATTTATTACAGAACCAGGAGAACACCGAAACAAGCACATACAGCTCTGTTGACGTAACATCCTGAGTCAATGCGGCTGGATTCCTGCCCCGGTAAACGGGAAGTAAGCCGGGACTCAGTCCAGTACCCTTGTCAAATGCTCAGTTCAGTCCCCGTGCTGTGCGGGTATAAGTACCTTGAGACAGATTGTTTTCTTGCAAAAAACAAGAAAACAATCTGCCAGGTACTACTGTGCAAGAGGGTCGCAATAATAAGTCGGTTTTAGTATTCAGATGGCTTATCCCACACTCTCCATCTTGTTCTTGAGCTTTTCTTGTTGCTTGTCCCAAACGGGGGTACTAAAGAGAGTCTTCCCGGCTCCTCCTTACCCTTACATTCCTCTGTTTGCTCTTTGTTTTCCTATTACTTCCTCAATTCAAGGTAACAAACACCAGACAAGAGTCAGTCATATAATGTCCGAGTGGTAAACTGCGAAAAAGAGACAAGGAGGAAATAAGTGATCCACCACGTAGTTGATAGAGTACTGACAATAATAGCAGGTTTGGCCCTGTTGTTCCTTACCCTGGCAACCGTCAAGCTGATACCAGCAAAATATGTACGCTGCGTTCAAGGTAAAGAATACGGTCTCAATACAATTCAACAAAAATTCCAGATTTCCCGGCACCCCTCTCTCCTCCCCTGCGCAATGGTATCGGGAGGCCTGATATTATAAGATCAGAGAGACACGGGCGACATTGCGGTCTTCTTCCCGGGCCCAAGTGCTGCGTATTATTTCAATCGTCAAAACGTAACTTTCACATTTCTTCCATATTTCGTCCTCAATTCAATACTATTTATACCTTTAACCATGTACCGCAGACCGAGAACTGAGCCTGGCTGTTGTATATTACTATAATTAAACGGTCACTTGACCACAATGGAGATGACACATGAAGACATATCACCCACTGAAAGCTACTTTACTCATGGCAATACTGGTCCTGCTACCGATCGCCGGTTGTGCTGCGGACAACGACTCCAACAATAACCGACGTCAGGGCCCGCCGCCCGAGGCAATTTCCGCGTGTGCAGGCAAGCAGGTAGGAGACAGTGTTGAATTCACCGGACGCAAAGGGGAAACACTCAAGGCAACCTGCAAGGAAATGAACGGTCAGCTGGCTGCTGTTCCTGCAGGAGGGCCGCCTGAAGGTGATCGAAACTAGCTGACGTAATTATATGCATTGTATTTGTCTATCATAATTCTCCCTTCGTTGACGGGAGAATTATAGAATAAGAGTATATGAAAAATGGAAATAATATGGATATCAAGGTCCTAACGCAGCAAAAACAGACAGAGTTCGAGTCGCTGCGACAGCAGTTGACATATGCCAATGACATGCGCTGTGAACCACAAGAAGACAGCATAATGCAAGAAAAGCATGTTCAAAATCAAATACTGGAACCAACTCAATCTTCAAAAAGCAGAATCCTGGTTGTTGATGACAGCGACGAAAACAGAGAGCTCCTGGAGATTTTTCTGGGTGAATACGGTTACGACGTAGTCTCGGCCAGTAATGGATACGATGCCTGGAACTTGTTTCAAAAAGAAAACTTCGATCTGGTTCTAACCGATATCTGTATGCCGGGAATAAGTGGCAATGATCTGGCCAAATACATAAAAAATCAGAGAAAAGCATTACCGATCATTGCAATAACAGGATCATCCTGGTTAGCAGAAGGCTGTTTCGACGAAATCATGAGCAAACCGGTTTGGCTGCATGCTCTTTCGAACTCGATCAAATTTCAGTTGACTAAAACATCCGCCCTCTCAGGAATGGCGGCAGAAGACAGGTCATGACAATACAACTCATAAACGGCTGCATCGGTTGCGGGACATGCATTGCAAGCTGTCCTGCCGATGTTTTGCGCCTGGATCCCAAGACAAAAAAGGCGATTATCCAATACCCGGCAGATTGCCAGATATGTCATTTATGTCGAATGTATTGTCCGGTTGATGCCATCACCATATCACCGGAGAAATCTATACCGGTAATAGTGTCCTGGGGATAATGATGAAGAGCCAAATAAACAAATTCGGTCTCTTGCTGGCGATCATTCTTTTTACAGGTCTGCCGATCTTCTTCTATGCAACGGGTGATTTCCCCAGGCGCACCTTATTAAAGGAATCCATTTCACTGCTCACCATCATCGGATTGTACATGATGCTGGCGCAGTTTTTTCTCACGCGCAGCGGCAATTCCCTGCTGCTTGGGTATAACACGGCCAAGGTCATCACAATTCACAAGATTATTGGCTATGTATTCGTATGTCTCGTTCTCGTTCACCCGTTTTTGATTGTCCTGCCCCGATATTTTGAAGCAGGCATGGAGCCCGCAGATAGTCTCATGACAATTTTGCATACGTACAGTAATCCAGGAGTTTTGAGCGGGATTTTTGCCTGGTGCCTGCTGTTCATTCTGCTCGTCACCGCGTTTTTCCGCAAAAAAATTCCACTTTCATACAAAACGTGGGTGGCAGCTCACAAGTGGCTGTCCGTTGCTTGCATTATTTTCGCCTGCTGGCATGCCCTGGACCTTGGACGTCATACTCAACACTTTTTATCTATTTATATAGTATTGTTAGCTACTTGTGGAATACTCCTGTTGCTAAAATATTTTATATTAAAAATAAATTTTAAATCAGGGATAGTCGAATGACATCTTTATCCACAAGCGAGACGCTTCTGTCACGTCGCCATTTTATGGCGTTAGCCGGTGGGATTGCCGGCCTGGCAACACTCTCCGCCCTGGGGGTGCCAACAGGCTGGGCTGCCAATACAGCCAAAGTTGCTGTTGATACGGTAAACCGTGAGGAAAACACAACCGATGTCTTAGTTATTGGCGGAGGAATGGCCGGATTATTTGCCGCCGTCAAGGCGCACGATGCGGGTTCTAAAGTGATGCTCGTCTCTAAAGGGCGACTTGGCTCCTCGGGGCAGACTCCATTCGCCAAAGGCATTTTCACCTACGATGCAGCTACAGCCGACATCAGTCTTGATGAGTTTGTCGCCAAGGTTTCCCGTTCGGCGATGGGCACTAACAATCCCGTCTTTACCCGACAAATGGCCGAACAATCAAAGGCCCGCGTCGATGAGTTGCGCCAGTGGGGATTTTTTGATTCGCCGCTTTATAACAAATGTTTCAGCAAACCGATCAAAGAACGAAATATTCAGGTGCTGGAGCGTATCGTTATTACCCACTTGATTAAAGAGAATGGCAGCATCGCAGGGGCAGCCGGTTTCAGTATGGATGCCGAAAAAATCCAGATCTTCAGGGCAAAAAGCATCATCCTCTGTACCGGCGCCGGAGGGTTCAAACCGAACGGTTTTCCGATCTGCGATCTCACCCACGACGGCACGATCATGGCCTATAATATTGGCGCGAAGGTGACCGGCAAGGAATGGAATGACGGGCATCTCGGTCAGGCAACGAATGCAGCAGCCTGCTTTGATGGCTGGCATGGTATGTTTGAGAGAAAACCGGGTACAGTAGGTGTTGAAGTGCATCACGACTTAGGGGTGGATTTGAATTATATCGCCTACGTCAATGGAGGACCAGTTGCAATGGGGCCTCCGGGGAGTGGGAAAACTACGATTACAGGAGGACCACTCACGCCTGCCGAATTTGCCCGAACGCCCGGTGGCCCACCGCCTGGCGGCGAAAAACCTCCGGGCAATGGAGGACCACGCCCAGAAAAAGGGGGACCACCTCCGGGAATGGCCGGGATACTTGCTGGCGGCTCCTCTGCCGGGATGTCGATTCACAAATCGGAAGGATTGGTGCCGATTAACGACAAATGTGCATCAAACATCCCTGGTCTTTACGCCGCAGGGGATGCCCTGGGGTCCTATATGGCAGGGGCTATTTATACCCAGATCGGCTCATCATTGGCCGGTTCGGCGGTACAAGGTGCAGTCGCCGGTACGACAGCCGCCGAATACAGCAAGACGGTTGCCTTACAAGACGTTCCGAAAACAAAAATAAACGCAGTGCACAATGAGATACTTGCTCCTCTTAAAAGAAAGGCGGGCTACAGCCCTGCCTGGGTAACGCAAACCCTGCAAGGTATCATGATCCCCAATTTTGTTCTGTACATCAAAAAGGAAAAGTTATTGCAGGCAGCTCTGGCATATATAGAAGAACTGAGAGATCATCATATGCCGATGCTGAGAGCTGCAGACTTTCATGAACTCAGACTGGCCCACGAGACTGCCAACATGATCCTCAGCGCTGAAATGAAACTCAAGGCTTCCATCATGCGTAAAGAGAGTCGTTGCAGCCATTATCGACTTGATTATCCAGAAATGGATGATACAAACTGGCGGGCATGGATAAATATCCACAAAGGTGCAGATGGTTCCATGCAATTTGAGAAACAGTCTTTTGCCAACTGGCCGATATAAAATCGGCCCACAGCCTTTGGGCAGCTAGGAACTAAACGACCGCGAATGAGAGAGTTACATGCTCAGACAAGATCCCTTTTCTGAACTTTAAAACTTTACAGCCGTCGCCTGATCGCCTGGGCCATCTCATAGATTGCCATCGCATAATAGACGCTATGATTATAGCGGGTAATGGTATAGAAAGCAGGATATCCGATGAGATATTGATCGTGTCCGGTATGGCGCAGCAGGAGGAGATGAAAGGGACCATCAGTATTGGAGGGAAAAATGGGTTGCAGGCCCGCCTGCCCGATTTCGGCCATTGTATACTGCTTGTTAATGCCAGGCTCCAGAGCGACTACACCTCGGGCCATCAGGGGAGTGACCACTGGTTGTCCGGACTTCCAGCCATAGTGGGTAAAATAGTTGGCAATGCTGCCAATGGCATCCTCCGGATCCCAAAGATCCCGACGGCCATCCCCATTGAAATCCACCGCCAATTGTAAAAAACTGCTGGGCATGAACTGTCCGAGTCCCATAGCCCCGGCAAAAGATCCTACAGGTATGGCCGGATCAAGACCTTCGTTTCTGGTCATAAGTAAAAAGTTTTCCAGTTCACCCCGAAAAAAATCACCCCGGCGGGCGTAATCAAAGCTCAGCGTAGTCAAGGCATCAAGTACTCGATGATTACCAACATTGCCGCCGAATCTGGTCTCCACAGCAAGGATGGCAAGGATATACTCTTCAGGAACGCCGTATTGCTGAAAGGCACGCTGAAGCGTGGCGCGATGGTTGTGTGCAAATTCCACCCCTTCCAGGATATGGCGCTCATCCAGAAATTTGGCCCGATATCGGGTCCATCCGCCCGAAGCAGGCTTGCCCTTCATGGCTTTATCGGATTTGGCAAGATATCTGAGAGTCCAGTCCTTGCGATGTGCCTGAGAAAAAAGCCCTCTCAGGTAGTCGCGCTCAAACCCGTTTTTGTGTACCATCTCCTCTATAAACAAATTCAGGCTGGCATATCCCCCATAATCACCTGAAATTGACTGGGCACTATAGGCCCCCACCGGTGCACGCAGCGTAGCCTCTGTTGCGGCTAAACGCTCCGTCTGCTCGCCAACCATGGTCCGCGTACGATCCTGCTGCCCCCCGCAGGCAGCTAGACTCAGGCAAAGTGCCAGGAGGCTACAGGCGAGAAACCGATTCAAGACGAGGGTGCGCTGAAAAGTATATTTATGAGAAAATAGACGAATAAAACAGGTTATTTTTTTGAACATCGCAAATCGATTTGAATTAATCTGAATAGAGGTGAATAGTATCGGGACATTTTTTAGCGGGAGAGCTAATATCATATCGAAGAAAAACAGCCACTAGCTGATGCTATCAAAATATAAATTATGAAGTCAAATTTATTTATTTTTACACAGAGGGTTTGATGCAGACGTGCGTTAGAAAAATGGTAACCGTTCACCAACACCCCATTTTCGTCCGATCAAGCCCCCTCACCTAGCCAACTATAGCTCGGAGGCCTGCTTGAACGAACCTGGAGCCCTGGTTGAACGATTACTGATTCGGGTCATGCGCGCACCTACTGCGTTCCGGTGAATGATTACGAAAAATGAGAGGACGTTATTCTGCAAAAAAAGGGCAACTGAATGAATTGTGAAGTAACTGATGAAACCTGCTAGCCCGACTTTGTCGCATAGCTTTAATGCTAAATTGAAAAAGCCTTGAATAATCAAAAAGGCAAACTTTTGTAAGGAAAATATAACTCTATGAGTACATTAAAATTTGGCGTCATTGCGACTTCAAGAAAAGAGGATGAGCGACGTATTCCAATCCATCCTGAACATCTAAGACGCCTCCCTGAACACATTCGTCGTCAGCTAATATTTGAGGAAGGTTATGGAACCCCCTTTGGTATTACCGATTCAGCAATTTCCGAGCAGTCAGGTGGCGTTGCAACACGCCACGAACTACTAGCCGATATTGGGAATGTCATCCTCGCCAAACCCATGTTAAAGGATTTTGAAGAACTTCGCGAGGGTGGTATCCTTTGGGGCTATCCGCATTGTGTGCAGCAAAGGGCGCACACGCAGGCTGCGATAGATCGCAAGCAGACTCTTATCGCCTTTGAAGATATGTTTGTTTGGGGACCTAACGGGCAGACGGGCCGCCACACTTTTTATAAAAACAACGAAATGGCAGGCTATTGCGCAGTATTACATGCCCTGCAACTGAAAGGAATCGACGGACACTACGGTAACCAGCGCAAAGTAATTATTTTTAGTTTTGGTGCGGTCAGCCGAGGCGCAATATACGCCCTCAAAGCTCATGGTTTTAGAGATATCACAATTTGCATTCAACGTCCCGACCACGAGGTGCGCGAGGAAGTACTTGATTGTCACTATGTCAGGCTTCGGGAAGGCAATGAGGGTGAAGCGCGCATGTTGGTGGTAGAGCACGATGGAACTGAACAACCATTGTCTGAGCTGATCAACCAATCAGAAATCATCGTGAACGGACTCCTACAAGAACCGGATCATCCCATCCTTTTCGTGACAGAAGATGAAAAATCTTATCTCAAGCCAGGCAGCCTGATTATTGACATCAGTTGCGACGAGGGTATGGGATTCTTTTTTGCCAAACCAACCTCATTTAAAAATCCAATGTTTAAAATTGGCAAGGTAGATTACTACGCCGTCGATCATACACCAAGCTATCTATGGGAAAGTGCCTCGCGGTCTATCTCTGCTGCTCTCATAGTCCATTTGCCAGCTGTGTTAGCGGGGTATGAGAGCTGGCAACAAAATGAGACCATTCGAAGAGCTGTGAATATTGATGCAGGTATAATTCAAAAACAAGATATTATCTCATTTCAGAATCGTGAAGCAGTCTATCCATATGCCCTCATAAATATGGAGAGAAACTAACATTTCGAGGGATATGAGATGGTAGAAAAATCAGACAAGCAAGAATTTGATCTATCGAAAAATCTGGCTGAGGTGAGTGAGGAAGATTTCCGGTAGTATCGTGTTCAATGCGAACGCTTGCGCACCGTCTTGCTGTGTTGCGATGCCTGACAAGCCTTGCGGTAAGCCAGCAGGGTTTTCTGGACCTGGCTCAGCGCGCTGCCGCGTGGAAAAACGCCCCGGTTGTTTGCGCAGCCCGCAACTACGCCGGTGAGGAGTTCCAACCCTTCGGTCACATGCTCCACTGTATGGATATGAAACAAGCCATTGGCGACTGCTTCGATTATCTGGTGGTCGAGCATCAAGTGCCGACGGTTGCGATGCGGAATCAGCACGCCCTGGCTACCGTTCAGTCCGGCAGCAGCACAGATGTGGAAATAGCCTTCGATCTTTTCATTGATGCCGCCTACCGGGAGCACATCGCCGTGCAGGTTGAGCGCGCCGGTCACAGCGATGCCCTGCTTGAGCGGCAACCCGGACAGCGACGAGAGCAATGCATATAATTCGGCGCAGGATGCAGAGTCGCCTTCGACGCCACTGTATTCCTGTTCGAATACAATAGAGGCATTGAGCGCAAGAGGTGCGTCGTGGGCAAACAGCGCTGACAGATAGTTGTGCAGGATGAGCACGCCCTTGTCGTGGATGGGGCCGGACATCCCCACCTCGCGCTCAATGTTGATCAGGCCATCCTCACCGGCGTAGGTGCGTGCGGTGACGCGCATCGGAAAGCCGAAGCGGTGATCCCCCAGGTCAACTACGGTCAGGCCATTGAGCTGGCCGACTTGGTCGCCATGCAAAGAGATCAGCACATCGCCTTCGGCTATGGCTTCCCGCATCCGCTGCTCAGGATAGTCATGGCGCAGTTTGCGTGCAGCCAGTGCCGCATCGATATCGGTCGCATCGACCAAACAAGCGTCTTTTTTTCGGCACAGTACAGCACTTTCCATTATCAGTGCCTTGATGTGGCCGAAGATGGCACTTTGGCGTGAGCGGTCTTCTACTTCGCGATGTCCTTGTTCCAGCAGACGTGCGACCGCGGCTGCGGAAAACTGGGGCAGCCCAAGTTTTTGGCAGGTATGGGCGACAAAGATAGCCGATGCTCGACGCGTATCGGCGTTGGCGGGAAATCTATCGGCAAAGTCAACTTTAACGCGGAAGCGGCGTGCGAACTCGGGATCGCCATCCTGCAATTCGTAATACAGTTCGCGCGAGCCGATCAGGACAATCTTTACTCTAGCATCAACCGCTTCGGGTACCAGCGAAACCGCCGCAATCGGGGCAAAGGCAGTGCCTGGCTCTTCAATCTGCAGGCGACCGCTGCGAAAAAAACGCCGCAGTTTTT
>CBDTUM010000093.1:0-17566 GCA_965363495.1 uncultured Desulfopila sp. | reverse complement strand
CGATAAATTTCTCGTTGGTCGGCAGTTTTTCGATTTCAAATTTTCCGCTCTTGCATTCGCCGAAGATGAGATTGTCGCGCAGGGTGGCATAGTTAAGAAATATATCCCGGTCGTAAAATTCCACGACTTCCTCGAATTGGCTCTTCAGCTCGTGGTGCACGATCTGTCTCATCTTCAGGACATGTTGCTGGAGCTTGAGGGCTTTTTCAAGAGGAGGGATGGAACTCATTCCCAGCCATACCACGTCTTTTTCTAAACCGATGGTCTGAATAATACGGCGTAAGCGAGTGCGGACCTCCGAGGTTGAGCCGGAGTGGGGGTCCGAATCAAGGCCATACATGATGTTTTCCGCAATTGTTCCGGAAAAAATAAATGGACGTTGCGGGACCATGGCAATTTGGGAACTGATATATTCCGGGGTGCAATGAGTCATATCCCGGCCCTGGAGATGAATGGTACCTTCTGAAGTTTGATAGAGACGGGCAAGCACCAGGGCAAGGGTTGATTTACCACATCCTGACGCTCCTATCAGGGCGATATGTTCACCCTTGCGTACTGTCAGGCTGACATCACGAAGGAGGGTGATATTGCCGGGCAGATTATAATAGACATGGCAAATATCCAGGAATGCAGGGGGGGTACTGACTTGTGCTGCAACAGGAGGTGGCAGCGCTTCATGATGATCAAAAAGTCTGGTAATCTGTTGATAGTTGACCAGAGCATTCTGATATTCTTGATAAAAAAGCCGGAGCTCCTGCCAGGGATCATACAGCTTTTCATGGGCAGAGAGAAATGCCACCAGGGCGCCAAGGCTGAACTGACCGTTGATTGCCAGATGACCGCCTACTAAAAATAATAAAAAAGGCCCCAGGGCCTGGAAAAAATTGCCAGAAAATTTAATGCCGAATTTGTAAAGATTGAGGGTGATTATTATGTGGTAGAGCTTGGCTATTATCCGGCTGATCCGGTTTTTCTCAAACTTATACCTGTTGTAACTCTGGATTTCCACGATACCGTTGATGGCTTCATTGACGGTATCGCTCATCTCCCGCACTGTGGTGATGCGTTTTTGATTCCAGACATTGAATTTTTTTTGCAGGAAAGGAATGATGAAAAGTTCAAACGGGTAAATAGCTATCGTAATGAGGGTAAGTGTGCGGCTCAATGAAAACATGTAGCTGAACACGACCACATAGGTGATTAATGAGGTAAGTGGAACGGCCAGGGCCTGGCCCAGAAAAGAACCGATGGCATTGAGCTCCCCGGTTATGGCCGAGATGGCCGAACCCGGCCGTAGGCCGCGGTAACGCTGGAGCGGCAAGTGCAGCACGTGCATATAGAGTTCTGTACGCAAGCCAATGAGAATTTTCTGGCCAATGATCACCTGGAGCATATTTATCAGGTATTTGCTTAATCCAGCCAGGAGGACAGCGGCCAGATAAAAGCCGCAATACCACAGCAGCAGCTGCTCGTCTCGTTGGCTAATGGCTTCATTGACAATTCTTTTCTGTAGCTCGAGCGGTACGACCTTAAAAAAAACACTTATCAGAATAATGGCCAGCAGGAATACATGCAGCCCATGGTGGCGGTTGAAAATCCAGTAATAAAGGGGTCGTTTGGTGACAGGTATGTTTTTTTTATCAGTCATGGCCGGGCGTCGTGGTGGTTTTTTTCAAATTGTTCCTCAATGTTCGTTTCCCAATATGTTACTATCAACTTTTATGCCATAATTTTTTTTTGCGATAAGATGCTGTTATGGAGAGATAAATACCTTATTGACAAATGATTGACAATAAGGAAATGTGCAGAAGGAACGGTGGTAACGTTACCACGGGACAACAGAGGAGGTCTCTTACCATGTCTTTAAAAGCACATGAAATTTGGAACCGTCGCATTCTTGGCAGGATAATTGACTCGATGGCGGACGGTGTTTTTACTATGGATAGTGAGGGTAAAATTTCCTCATGGAATCAATCCATGGAGCGGATCAGCGGCTACACGGCTGAGGAGGCATTGGGTAAGCGCTGCGATTTACTGCACTGCAGCCGTTGTTTTGGTGAAAATTGCCAGGGAGATATTGAAAAATGCCGGATTTTCGAACAGGAGCATGCCGAAGCTAAAGAGTGTCAATTGCGCCATAAAGATGGCTATGATGTCCCCGTCATAAAAAATGCCAGTGTGGTGAAAGATGAGAACGGCAACATTCTTGGGGTGGTTGAAACGGTAACCGATGTGACGGAGTTGAATCTGGCCCGCCAGAGGGCGGAGCAGGCAGCGCTGCGGCTGGGCGAAATGCACCGTCTCGATAATATTATCGGCAAGAGCCAGGCCATGCGGGATGTCTTTACGGCAATCAAAGCAGCTGCCGACAGTGATGCAACCGTCATAATCCAGGGCGAAAGTGGCACAGGTAAGGAACTGGTGGCTGGTGCCATTCACTTTAACAGTACGCGCAGAGATAAACCGTTAGTGACTGTTAATTGCAGTGCCCTTTCGGAATCATTGTTGGAAAGTGAACTTTTTGGACACACAAAAGGTGCTTATACCGGTGCTGTTCGTGACAGAATCGGCAGATTTGAAGAGACTGCCGGCGGAACAATTTTTCTCGATGAGATTGGTGAGTTGAGCTCCTTTATCCAGGTCAAACTGTTGCGAGTGTTGCAGGAACGTGAGATTGAGCGGGTAGGAGAGTCGAATAAGCGAAAAATAGATATCCGGGTGATCACCGCCACCCACCAGAATATTTATAAGCTGGTCGGCGAAGGCCGGTTTCGAGAAGATCTTTATTACCGGCTGAAAGTTTTTCCGATAACCATTCCACCTTTGCGACAACGAAAAGAAGATATTCCTCTGCTGGTCAGCCATTTTATTCGTGTCATGAATAAAAAAACGGCTAAACAGGTGGTAGATACCTCCCGAAGCGTTATGCGCTCCTTAATGGACTATTCCTGGCCGGGCAATGTCCGTGAGTTGGAAAATGCCATTGAGCATGCCTTTGTGCTCTGTAAAAGTGATAGACTTGAAGTCAAAGATTTGCCCATTGAAATTCGTCAGCCCGATAGGGGGCTTATGTCTGAAATCAATAAAAGGACAGGAAAACAAGCAAAACTGAGAGATATGAACAAGGAGAGTCTCGTGGATCTGTTGACAGTCTGTGGTTGGAATAAAGCGGAAGTGGCAAGACGGGTTGGTTTAAGCCGTACAGCCATCTGGAAGTATATGAAAAAATGGGATATTCCATTACAGTCCAATATCCACCTGGACTGAAATTTCTCAGTCTTGAGCCTGGCGAGTGTTCTTGCAAGGTCGTTGCCATTACATTCTCAACTCAGTTTTCTCTGAATGTAATGGCAACACCGCATTGTGTTACTGTCTTTACTCCGACTTTTGCTGCAAATCGTCAATTTGTTTTTTTATCATTTGCAGGTTTCTTTCCAAATTTTGCGCTTCCTGGGTGAGGTATTCCAGCTCGTCCGGCTGGGAAGCAGTGCGATTGGGTGCGGAGGCTGCACGTCCTTCTGCACCAAAACCTAGTCCAAATCCCCGGCCTGCGCCACCGGCAAAAAAACCGCCTCTGCGGCAGCCTCGTCCAAGTCCGTATCCTGCAGTTGTAGTGCCTGCACCTGCTTTGTCGGTAGTGTCGCAGAATCCTCTTCTTCCACCGGTCATTGCTCCGGTACCCATTGGTCCACTTCTGTCAAATCCTGGCATGATATTACCTCCTGTTCTAACTTTGATTACGACGGCCACCTTTTCCACCACCTCCACGGCCCTGGCCACCACCGCTGCCGTCCCGGCGCCCCTGGCCACCACCCCGGCCTAATCCTTTACCGCCGGGAGTACATCCTTTGTTGGTGTTTGTATTGTCCTGGTTGTTTTTTTCGTTATCTTTTGGGCCGGAATTATTCGGTCCACTGCCGTTTCCTTGTGGCATGATAGTGTATCTCCAGTTGAGTTTTTTCCATTGGACGTTCCAGGGAAAACCTGAAAAATCAATGGGTAATTTATTGGCGACCCCTTTGCCGCCGTCGTCGGTGTCCGCTATGCAAGGTATACGTGCCTCCACCAAAGCACATTCTTTTTCCGGTAATGAGTGCCTCGGCAACAATTTTGCGCGCCTCAGTTAGTACTCTGCCGTAGGTCTGTCTCGATATACCCATTTTCTCGGCGGCAGCTTCGTGCGATAAACCTTCAAGGTCGCTCAGGCGAATGGCTTCCATGCCTTCTACAGATAAATCGACAGTGCCAGTAGGCTGCATGTTTTCAGGCAGGTAGCCGGACACCAAAGGATATTCAGTTACGAGCCGCATTTTTTTTGGTCTTGGCATGCATTGCTCCGGTTATGGGTATTTGCTTATAACGTAATATCGGAGGGGAGGGTTGGCAAGTGTTATTTTGGTCGTACGACCAAAATAAATGGGTCTCAATGGGGTCAAATCTTTATTCTTGACACTACAGGATGTGCCAAGGATAAAGATTTGACCCCACTTACCACCGGGATGAGTAAAAAAAACCGATCGACCAAGGCAGTCGATCGGGAGATTGGATTTGTTCGTGAGCGTTCAACAGCTCCGAATTTATGCGAGATTATAAGGTTTTCCGGTGAAAGGTGGCATTTTTTATTTCAGGCTTTTTTTTGCTTCTTCAATGTTGAAACCATAGGTTTCCGTGACAAAGTTGAGGTCTTTGTCACCTCGCCCGCTCAGGTTGATCAGAATACTTCCGTGTTTCATTGCTGGAGCCAATTTCATGCAGTAGGCAACGGCGTGGGCACTTTCCAGGGCCGGAATAATCCCTTCGACGCTGCTTAATGTATAAAATGCATCGAGAGTTTCTACGTCATCGGCTATTTCGTAGCTGATACGCCCATCGTCTTTAAGAAGGCAGTGCTCAGGACCGATACCGGGGTAATCGAGTCCACTGGCGATGGAATACACCGGAGCCGGTTCACCATTTTCGTCCTGGAGCAGGTAACATTTAAAACCATGGATGATTCCGGGCTTACCGAAAGCTGCTGTGGCTGCGTGATCGCCAAGATTCAGAGAACGTCCACCTGGTTCGACGCCGATGAGTTTGACGGGATCGTTGATAAATCCTGAAAAAATGCCCATGGCATTACTGCCGCCACCGACACATGCGCAGACTACATCTGGTAACTCGCCGGTCATATCCAGGAATTGCGCCCGGGACTCGATGCCGACTATAGCCTGGAAATCACGCACCATCATGGGGAAGGGGTGGGGACCAACCACCGAACCGATACAGTAGATCGAATTGACCGGATCCTTCAGGTAAGCTTGAAAAGCGGAATCGACCGCCTCTTTCAGGGTTCTGAGCCCGAAAGAAACGGGAACCACCGTGGCGCCAAGCAGTTTCATGCGGATAACATTGGGTGCTTCTTTAATAATATCGACTTCACCCATATGGATTTCGCATTCAAGGCCGAAATAGGCGGCGGCTGTTGCCAGGGCCACACCATGTTGTCCTGCACCAGTTTCGGCGATGAGTTTCTTTTTCCCCATATATTTGGCCAGCAGACCCTCGCCCATGCAATGGTTGAGCTTATGAGCGCCGGTATGGTTGAGATCTTCGCGTTTGAGGTAGATCTGGCTGCCGCCGCACATTTTGGACAGGCGGTCAGCGTGGTATATCGGAGTTGGCCGTCCTTGATAGTGCGTCCGAATGGAGCGCAGTTCTTCAATAAATCGATGCGTTTTGCTTATGGTCAGATAGGCATCGGTAATTTTGTCCATTTCTTCCTGCAATTCCGGTGGTATATACGATCCACCGTATGCACCGAAGTGTCCGGTGGAATCGGGATGCTGGTGTGGATAGCGGGAATAATCTTTGGTCATAGTGGTTCCTTCCTGTTTGGGTTTGCATGCATTAAAGAATGAACAGGATAGTATATAAATTGAACCGTATTTACAAGAAGAAGGAGAACGGTATACCGTTCATGGTAGAAATATGACGAGAAATAGGGAGTTTTTACGACATCATTATCACTCCTGAAATAGAAGAGTAAGAGTCCCATCTGCTTCGCCTGCGGTCAATTGATAGGTCCCAGCACAGGAGATGACCAGATTATGTATTTTACCCTCGGTGGTGAACCGTTCGGCAATTGCATTACGTTTATCGACATCCGATTCGGCATTGAACAGGAGACTCACCTCTTCGCCTTTTTCTTCCATGCGTAACAAAAAGGCATTATTTTCTACAAAGACGAGGTCTTCGTAACAGTGAGTCACTTCAAAGCCAAGAGTTTCCAGCAGTGTTTTCAGGATTCCAAGTGGTCTGTATGGAACCGGTGCATTACTCGTCACGTTACACTCCTTACGAAAATGAGAGAGCCGCTTTAGCCCAAGAAAAAGTACAGCACTTTCATGCACTTTACCTTCCTCTGTTGTTAGTTTAAAACTGTTTGCTGATTGTAAAGATAGGGATGCAGGAATGCCCGCACATCTTCTCCAATGCCCAGCATCTTTATAACATCTTCCTCGCTGGGGACGTGGATGATGAAATTGTCAAGGGAGCAGATATCCTGGAACGTGTCCAGATACATGAGCTTTTCAGCCAACTCCGGGATGTCGCCAAGGTGGAGCTGTAAAGCCCTGAGGAGATCGGCCATTGTATGATTATCGGCAAGGTCGCCATTTTTCATCAAAAAAGCCATGATCAGCTTCTCGATGGCCATGCACGTTACATTGTAGAGAGTGTCCGTCGAAAAGGCCGTCTTCTTTTTATTGTGCGCTTCAGTGGCTGTATGCAGAAATTTCTCTCCGTCCCGGCGGTAATCTTGCCAGTTGTCAATCTGTACAATATTCATATCCTACCCCTTTCACTGTAAAATTTACGCAGGCAGATAAGTTGCGTTTGCTGCCAACCGCAGCGATGGTAAAAATCTATGGCCGGAGAATTTGTCTGATCGGCGAGAAGTTGCATGCGTCTGGCTCCTCTGTCGGCCCCCCAGTCACCAAGTACCTGTAGTAATCTTGAGCCGATGCCCTGCTTTTGCCAGGACGGTTTTACCACTACGTCTTCAACCAGCAGTGATGGCCCACCTTCAGCGGTGGAAATAACAAGTTGAGCTGTACCCATGGCGATCACAGAATGTTGGTCCTCTGCAATCATTACAACGGAACTTGCTGAATCAAGGAGAAGTTCCAGGCCTTTTCTTTGTCGCGAGGTATCAAAATCAAAGTCTTCTTCGATGCCAAAAAGTTGCTGCAGAAGCAGCAACATGTCGTCGAGATCTTCTTTATTAGCCGGATTGATCATCATAGGCCTTTCCGGATTGCTTTATTTTATAAGATAGTTGGCTGGCGGTTCGCCATCTTCAAGCCCGTCCAGAACCGCGTCAATTGCTTCTTCGCTGTCAATTCCTTTAAACCATAAATTATCCGGCTGGATAACCATGATGGGGCCGGATTCGCACTGCTTCAGGCAACCGGTGGCGACAACCTGCATATCCAGACTTCGATCGAGTATTTCCTCTTCGAGATACTGCAGAAAACCATCGGTCTGTTTGTGGCAAATCCCCTTGGGATCGCCTTTTGATCGAAAACTTTGGCAAAGAAGAACCTGCCTCTCAGGTAAAGCCATGTTGTACTCCTTTTCGTGATGGATTGTAGTCCGCTCTCTTTAGTGAGGTTTGTATTTGTTTCCCATGCGTCGCATGGGAAACAGCTTCATGTTGATAGGCTATTTTTTTCTTTTTCTTGCCACCACCGTAGAGCACATCGACAGTGCCTTCGATATTATCTTCGGTTATAAAAACTTTTATGCCGACTTCTGCAAGTGTTCGACGTGGTGTCTCTCCGGCGCTTGCAGCAAGCAAGATAAAACAGTCAGGGAGCACCTTTGCAAGTTCGGCCCATCTGGTACTGCCCTTGCCGGGTTCTGGCGCATTCCGCACTTCAAGCAGGCAGATGGGACCGTCGTCTTTGGGGCCGTAGATAATGAATTTTCTCGCTTGACCCAAATGGAGATCGACTTCAATGCCGTTCGAACTGGCCACGGCCACATTGGGTCGTTCTTTTGTAGGCCCAGGAAGTTCTGAAAGTTTGGCAGCAGGCGAACCACAACTATTGTCCATCGATTGAAGGAAGATTGGTTCTGTTACCTTGAGGTATTGTCCTGCCTTTGCAACTGCAGTGGCAATAATTTCAGGAGATGGGCCTTCAAGGTCAACTTCAGCTTCCAGTTCTGGAACATAAGGAACAAGAGAGATACTATCGGCACCAAGTTCCATCATTTCGCTGCTTATTTTGGCAACGTGGTCTGTGTTGTAGCCGGGGTAGAGAGTGGTGTGAACCCCGACAGTCAGGTTGTGGAATTTCAAGGCTGGTACACCGTTTCGCTGCTCCTTTATAAGGAGTTTGGCGGTTTCAGAAATCTTTAGGGTTTTCTGGCCAGGTCGTATCCAGGCATACAGCTTTTCCAATATTTCACTGTGAACCCCGTTGACTTCCATCGCCACATAGTTGGCTCCGGCCTTGGCTAAATTGCTTGCCAACCGATCGCTTCCTATGCCGAGGGTGTTGAGGCCAATCTGGACATATGGATAACGTTTACGGACTTCGCTTATGACATGTAGAGTGATATCTGGGGATGCAAGTGGGTCGCCCGGGCCTGAAATTGCCACAATCGAAACACTTTTGCCTCTCTCCTCCATGATTTGATCTAACCAGCTCAGCGCTTCAGGGACCATGAAGCACTGGCTATGGGTAGACGTAGGTGGCGAAAATCGGGTTCGGGCGACAATCTGTGGCGCAACCGGCAGATAAATGACTGAGTCGTTTGTGTTCGTTGCATTTGAACAACAGCACTCTTTATGGTCTGCAATGGATATCACGCTCATATTTTTCACCAGGAAATATTAGTGACTTACTCTGGAAAGCCTGTCGTAAAAAACAAGATATCTGGAGAGTCTTTTGTAATTGTAAACGTAAAGTGACCACCAAGGCACTAATCCCGGCTTATTTTCCGTTTACCGGGGTTAGCAAAAGGTAGCAGCAGGCAATGCTGGCCTGCTGCTGCGAAAAGAGCTATAGCACAAGCTCAAATTTCTCTTCAGGGTCGTCACGGTCCTTACGGTCGAGCAGTACTCCAAGGATCTTTTCAAGCAGTCGTAATCCACCTTTGTAGCCAACCGTTGGAAAGTGCTGATGTCCCTGGCGGTCAAGAATGGGGAATCCCCAGCGAACGAAAGGTAAGTCCTCATCGCGAGCGATGTACTTGCAGTAGGTGTTGCCGATGATGAGATCAACCGGCTCATTTTTTATCCACTGGTGCAGAAGGAACATGTCGCCTTTGGCTTTAACGTTGACTTTGCAGTCCATGTCTTTGGTTATTTCCTTAATCCGTGCCTCAAATTTTTTGCCTGGGGTTCCGGTGATGATATGCACTGGGCACATATCGATGGATACCAGGAATTCGGTCATGGCAATTACCTGATCGGGGTCACCGACCAAGGCAACCTTCTTGCCGTAGAAGTACTGGTGTGCATCGGATATCAAATCCAGAAGTTTGCCTCTTTCCACAGCGATTTCTTCGGGTACCGAGGTGCCGGCAACGGTTCTGAGGGCGTCAATAAAACGATCGGTGGCCTGCAACCCAAAAGGCATGTCGAGGATAGAGCAGGGCACCTTGCATTTGGTGTCCAGCAGTCGTGCTGCATCTGCTGAACACCATTCGCCAAGCGCAAGGGTGCCGATACTACTGCCGCTGTTTTTGATATCAGCAATATTTGCCCCGGCGTCCGGAAACATCTTGTATTCACCCGTCAGCGGTCCATTGAGTACCCCTGAGGTGTCGGGAAACATGTTGATTTTAGCCCCAACGAGTGTGGCAAGCCTCTTTATTTCCTCCATATCCGAGGGTTCAACCCAGCCCGGAATGATATTTATCTTACCGTTCTTCTTACTTGAAGGTTCCGCAAGGGCCGCCATGGCCTTGACCATGTTAGAAAAACCGGTGACATGGGAACCGACATAGCTTGGTGTGTTGGCGCCAAGAACAGTCTTGCCAGCTGGGACCTTGCCGTCTTTTTTCGCTTTGTCAAAAATCTGCGGCAGGTCGTCGCCGATAGTCTCAGACAGGCAGGTAGTGTGGACGGCAATAACATCCGGTTCGTAGACCGTGAAAATATTATCTATAGCCTGCACAAGGTTGGCCTGACCGCCAAAGACCGATGCACCTTCTGTAAAAGAACTGGTGGCTGCAGAAATCGGTTCTTTGTAGTGCCTGGTTAAAGTGGACCTGTGATAGGCACAGCAACCCTGGGAACCGTGACTGTGGGGTAGACATCCCTTTATTCCCAGGGCGGCATACATTGCGCCAATCGGCTGGCATGTCTTGGCCGGGTTTATCATCAGAGCTTTTCGCTCTGTTATTTCTTTTGGTGTATGTCTCAGTAACATTGTCTTACCTTCCTGAAATTTTTAGTAAGCTTTCACCAGCACCGAATCTGTCTTGTCATCGGCCATTAAACGTACCAATAGTACAGTTTAATGACCTCTTTCGCGCATCTCCGGCACTGGTGAATGCTTACAGTTCGGAGGTTTTCTCAAGGTTTGGTGGATTTCCGATGAACAGCTACAATTTTTATTCCCAACAGTAGGTTGCGGAAAGTTCCGGTTTTTCCTGCCATGGTGCTTTCATATAGCTCCAGATCTTGCTGTTGACCAGCCTATCTATCTCATTATAGAAGTTGACCGCACCTTTGAAGCCTGCATATGGTCCGCCTGAATCATAGCTATGCAGCTGTTTCATCGGCACACCTAACTTCTGTATAGAATACTTTTCTTTAATGCCAGCGCAGAAGAGGTCTGGTTTCATCAGTTCAACCAGTTTTTCAGCTTCATATTGATTGAGATCGTCGATGATCATGGTGTTGGTATCCATGTCAGGATTCAGTCCATCGTAAGACTTGAATTCAAGCCCGGCTTTCTCGAGAGCTGCGATCTCTTCGGGTGTCTTTCTTGGCTTGTACAACAGCGGATCAGCCTCAACTTTTATTTCCTCAATGTTTCTGCTGTCAGCATCGACTTTCAGATTCGGGATAACCGATCGTCCCTCGTAGTCATCCCGATGGCCAAATTCGTAGCCTGCAGAGATGGTTTTCATGCCCATCTCGTTAAACAGTTCCTGGTAGTGATGCGCACGGGAACCACCCACAAAGATCATGGCAGTTTTTCCTTTCGTCCTTGGGAAAACGTCCTTTAATGCAGCCTGAACAGTTGGCATTTCTTCAGCAATAACTTGTTCGACTGTGTCGATCAGTTCTTTGTCAGCAAAATATTGGGCAATTTTTCTGAGTGATTTTGCTGTCGCCTCTGCTCCGATAAAATTAACCTTAATCCATGGAATTCCATATTTGGTTTCCAGCATGTCGGCCACGTAGTTGATGGAGCGGTGGCACATGACAGCACTCAGGTCTGCCTGGTTTGAGGAAGCAAATTTGTCGTAGGTTGAGTTGCCGGAAAAAGTTGAGATATTGGTGATCCCGCACTTTTTGAAGATACGGTCAATCTCAAAGCCGTCTCCACCGATATTGTATTCTCCCAACAGGTTGATTTTAAATTTTTCAGTTTTTTCGGTTTCGCTTTTACCAACTACATGTCTAAAAACCTGGTTGTTGGCGATATGGTGACCGGCTGATTGGGAAACGCCCTTATAGCCTTCGCAACTAAAAGCAAAGACATTGCAGTCACCGAACTTCTCTTTCATTTGCTTTGCCACGTTGTGGATATCATCACCGATTAAACCGACGGGGCAGGTGGCAAAGATTGCGATTGCCTTTGGATGAAACAGGTCATAGGCTTCTTGAATGGCGGCCGCCAGTTTCTTTTCACCGCCGAAAATAATGTCTGAATCCTGCATGTCCGTGGACATACAGTAGGGTATGAAGTTGTCATTCCCTGTTTTGTTTGCATCTGTCTGGTTCCGTCTGGTGAGCCAGGCGTAAAAACTGCAGCCTATCGGACCATGAACCAGGTTGACTATATCGCTGGTTGGCCCCATTATGACGCCTTTGCAGCCGGCGTAAGTGCAACCGCGCATGGTGATGATACCGGGTATGGTCCTGACGTTGGCGACAATTTCCGGAGTAGTATTTTCCAGCGCCTCATTGATCATTATTTGCTTGGCGCGTTTTCGGGCAACTTTTGGAGGATATTTTTCCAGAAGTTTTTCCTTGATGTTGTGGGGTTCCCACTGCACCAATTTGTTTGCTTTTGCCATGGTATATCTCCTTGAAACTTATCCGATTGATTTTGTGCCCGTTTCACCTGTTCGTACCCGAACGCTATCGGCTATAGGCATAACGAATATTTTTCCGTCACCAGCTTTGCCGGTCTGATTGGTAGTGATAAGCGCTTCAATAACATCATCTATTTGATCGTCATTGACGACGATTGTGACCATCCGTTTTGGGTACAGATTTCCTTTTTCTCCGAGTAGTGCCACAGCTTCCTCGTAACCCTGCTCGGCTCCTTTGATAAGCTTGCGATTAACAAACCCAACGCCGCGTCCCTGAGCTTCATGGGCAAAAAAGGCGTTAATGCCTGCGGCAGTCAGTGCCGCTTTAGTTTTGTTCATCATGTTCATGCGAACAACGGCGATAACCTCTTTCATGCTGCCACCTCCGCAAGGCCCTCTTTTACTCCTGAGCTGATGGTGTAAACGTCTCCGACTTCGGCGACAAAAATTTTACCGTCGCCAAAGGCTCCTTTTATTCCAGAACGTGCCGCATCCATTATGGTGTTGATAACGAAATCCTTGTCTTCAGCTTTAACGACGCTCATAAGCATGGTTTTAGGAATCTCGTCATACGTTACATCGCCAATTTTTATCCCGCGCTGTTTTCCCCGGCCACTTACTGAGTATTTGGTTACTGCCGGAAATCCTGCATCCATAAGTGCAGCGAGTACGTCGTCAGCTTTTTCCGGTCGAACAATGGCTCTGATCATGATCATCATTTTGGTGTCTCCTTAGTGACTGAGAAATGAAATTTTTAGTTTTTAAAAATCATTTCGTAAAGGACCTTCTTACACTCCCTCAAGGGGGTACGGAAAAGAGTACCCTCAAGGAAAATTATACTGAATCCCGCGTTTCAGCAGAGTTGGTCTTATCTTAATTCTTAAACTGATTCCAACAGGCCAAAGTCGAGTAAGAGCTGCTCCAGTTCTTCTATCTCCAGCGGTTTAGGAATAACAAAAGTCTTGTTTGCGTCAATGGCTTGGGCTAGTCCACGGTATTCGTCTGCCTGTGGAGCCTCGGGGTTCCACTCGATCACGGTCTTTCTATTAATTTCTGCGCGCTGTACATCGTTGTCACGTGGTACGAAATAGATCATTTGGGTGCCGATTTTCTTGGCCAGTTCCTCGATCATCTCTTTTTCGTTGTCCACGTTTCTTGAGTTGCAGATAAGGCCCCCGAGACGAACACTACCGGACTGGGCGAATTTCATGATACCTTTACAGATATTGTTGGCGGCGTACATAGCCATCATCTCACCGGAGACAACGATATAAATCTCTTCTGCTTTACCATCTCTGATCGGCATGGCAAAACCACCACAGACAACATCACCGAGGACGTCATAAAAGGCGTAGTCAAGTTTCTCGCCTTCGTCATAGGCACCAAGAGATTCAAGCATGTTAATCGCGGTTATGATACCTCGTCCTGCACAACCAACACCTGGCTCCGGACCGCCTGATTCAACTGCCCAGGTTCCGCCATATGCTGCTTTTCTGATATCATCGAGCTCTACGTCTTCGCCTTCTTCTCTCAGGGTGTCGAGTACTGATTTCTGCGCCAGCCCACCGAGCAGCAGACGAGTGGAGTCAGCTTTTGGGTCACAACCGACGACCATTACTTTTCTTCCCATCTCTGCAAGTCCGGCCACTGTGTTCTGTGTTGTAGTCGATTTGCCGATTCCGCCTTTGCCGTAAATTGCTACCTTTCTCATCACGATCTCCTTATGGGTTGTTGTGATTGTTTATTGCCTTTCGGCAGTGTTCTTGTTTGTGTTGTTACTCTTATAGCAAAGGTTGTGCCATTCTTTAGAATAAGATAAATGAACAGTTAAAACAGTACGATGATGTGTTCTTGGTTCTGTTTTTATGGTTGTTAAAGGGATGAGCAGAGAGAGCCTTTTTGGTAAGAAAACTACAAAAAAGTAATGAAATGTGGAAACTGAAGGAGCGAGGGTGTCGCAGTTAAATAAAATTACACAAATGTAATATAAGGGCTCGTACCTAAACAAAAGTGTTGTGAAAAAACATTGTTAAAAGTCGAACGTAAGTCAGTTGATTGATGTAATATCTAAATATATCGGAATGATATGGATATGGAACACTGATTGCAAAACCTTCTTTTGATAAAGAAGGGGCAGCGACGGTATCAGTAGGGCTCGATGGCGCTCGCGTTGGCAAATATCACGACACTATAATAGGGCGGAAAACAGATGGAGAGAATGCACTCCATAAGGAGAGTTAACAAATAATGGACTCATTCAAGCGGGATTCGTCAACTGATTATACAGGAACTCAAGGTATAGAACTTTTGGCTTTGTACAGGATTACTGAGTTAATTGGGACGGCCGTTGATCATGATAGCACCCTGTCGCGTATCCTTGGTGTTCTGAACGATACCATGAAAATGGAGCGATCAACCCTGCTGTTTATTGACAAGACGAAACAGAAGCTCTTGATCAAGGCATCTTGTGGTTTGTCGGAAGATGAGAAAATGCGCGGCGTATATCGGCCGGACGAAGGCGTGTGCGGGCAGATATTCCAAACCTGCTCTCCCTTTGTTGTGCCGGATATCAACAGTGAGCCACTTTTTCTCAACCGCACCGGGGCACGGACCAAGGTCAGAAAAAGCAAGATCTCTTTTCTCGGGGTCCCCGTCATGGTCAAGGGTACTCCCGAGGGAGTGCTGACTGTTGACAGGTTGTTTGCCGATGATGTGTCCTTTGAGGAGGATATTCGGTTCCTCACTGTCCTGGCGACCCTCATTGCCCAGTTTGTCACCCTGCACCGGGAGATAGAGAAAAAAGAAGCCAAGCTGATGGAGGAGAATGCTACCCTGAAGGCGAAGCTGCATCATGTGCACCAGGGACACTTCATCATTGGCAATTCCAAACCGATGCAGGAGGTGTTCAGTATGATAGACAAGATTGCCAGCAGCACGGTGACAGCCCTTCTTTTAGGAGAGTCGGGGACCGGAAAAGAGCTGGTGGCCAAGGCAATCCATGAAGGTGGTCGCCGTAAGGATAATCCATTTATTAAAGTGAACTGCGCCGCCCTGCCGGAAACTCTGCTGGAAAGTGAATTGTTTGGCCATGAGCGAGGTGCCTTTACCGGAGCTCATGCCACGAGACCGGGAAGGTTTGAGTTGGCTGATGAGGGAACTATCTTTCTTGATGAAATTGGCGAAATGCCTCTGTCTCTCCAAGCGAAAATGCTGCGGGTACTCCAGGAAAAGCAGTTTGAAAGAGTAGGTGGTTCAAAGACCTTCACCGTTGACGTGCGGATTGTCGCGGCAACGAATATCAGTCTTGAGCAGGCTGTTGCCAACGGAGAATTTCGCGCCGATTTATATTATCGACTGAACGTTGTCCCCATTGTCCTGCCGCCTCTCAGAGACAGAACAGAAGATATTCCTCTGTTGTTTAGCCATTTTTTGAGTCAAAGCAACGACCGAAACGGTCGAACAATCAAAATTTCCTCGGAGTTGCTCGATTTCCTTATAGGCTACTCATGGCCGGGCAATGTCCGGGAGATGCAGAACCTGGTTGAGCGTATGGTTATTCTGACCGAAGGAGACCGGCTCGGTCTGGGCGATTTGCCGCCGAGTTTGTTTCGGGTGGAACCATTGAAGCCGGAAAAAGTGGAGGAAGTTGCCGGCAAAGAGGAGAAGCGTCAGCCACCATTTACCCGTAAGTCACTCCAGGATATGGAACGGATTGAGATTGAGGCAGCCCTTCGGCGCAACGGCTGGGTGCAGGTGCGCGCAGCCCGGGAGTTGGGCCTGACTGAACGACAGATCGGTTATCGGATTAAAAAATATGGTCTCAATCGTTATGAGTCTTTCCGTTGATTTACCAATTATCTGCAGTAACTTCGGTAAAAGCACTTCTGCTCTATTTTTAACTGAGGGTAAACACAAAATTCTGCGTTCACCCTCAGTTCTGGTGATTAAAGACAGATAACAGTCAAAAAAGTCTAAAACCGCAGGCACTGCTACCTGCGGCAACAGAAATCAGACCAAGGCAGGCATTGATTGACGATAAACAATCAAATCATTGATCGAAAGAACAGGCATGTCGTGTTGATCTGCGAACGCAACAATCCGGGGCAAGCGAGCCATGGTGCCGTCCACATTGGTCAGCTCACAAAGGACGCCTGCCGGTTGCAGGCCGGCCAAGATCATCAGATCAACAGTGCCTTCGGTGTGCCCACCTCGTTGAAGAACTCCTCCAGGTTGGGCACGCAGGGGAAAAACATGGCCTGGTCGCGAGAGATCCGAAGGGCGTACATTTTCCTTGATAGCTGTCCTAATGGTTGTCAGCCTGTCTTGGGCGGATACGCCGGTGGTCACACCTTCTCGAGCTTCGATGCTCTCAGTAAAGGCGGTTCCAAATTTGCTGGTATTGTCGCTGACCATCATCGGTAACTCGAGCCGGTTGATGTGCTCATCGGTCAGGCAGAGACAGACGATGCCACTACATTCACGGATGAGCAATGCCATCTGATCTGCGGTTAGATGTTCTGCTGAAAAGATTACATCACCTTCATTTTCTCGATTTTCGTCATCAACAAGAAGGACACCGGTGCCTCGATCAAGAGCGGTCAAGGCGTTTTCTACTCGTTGCTTGGGATTGCCAAAACGGGATAAAAGTGAACTGTGTGGGGTCTGATTCATGGTTGCCTCCTTAAGGCTCAGTGACCAGAATCAGGGCGTGCGGGAATGAACCGGCCCTCTGCCGGTTTTTTTAGGTCTAAGGTAAGACAAACTGCACGGACAGCACGAGTAAAATTGCCTTTACGACCTTGCCCATCAAGAGTAGGCGTGCAACTTTCCCATGCAGTCCAGTAGCAAAGCTTTGCCATCAACCTTTTTCTCTCCCATCCGGACTATTACCGTCGGCTCCGGTATCTCACCGGATCTGCTTGACCCTGCTGTTTTCAGCAGGCGCTCGCGGGCTTATCCTCTAAAAACAGGAAATTACCGCCGGTAGGGAATTGCACCCTGCCCTGAGAATGACCTCGAATGTACTGCAAGACTCGTTAGTTGACAAGCGTTTATCGATAGACCCGAGACCTGGGCAGCGCCCAGCCCCACATTCTTCTGATGCATGTAAAGTAAAAATTATCAAAACAGGAAACTCTTCTATTTAGAACAGGTATATACAATATGTTACCACTCTATAATTAAAACAAAGTTCATGAATACACCAAAAAACTGACCATTATGTAGCACACTTTTGAAACTCACCGCCAGCAAACGACAAAAGCCCCAGCAGAAATCTGCTGGGGCTTTTGTTTTATAAAAAACG
>CBDTUM010000092.1:0-17633 GCA_965363495.1 uncultured Desulfopila sp. | reverse complement strand
GGGGGGGGGCGGTCTAGTTCCCATGCGCTGCATGGGAACATGCGGGCAATGGGCAAATAATAAAGACATCATGGTTCGCGCAGACTCTCGTCAAAAACCCGGATGATTGGATAGAGAAAATAGCTAATCACCGACCGTTTGCCGACCTTAATTTCCGTTCTTACCTTCATGCCGGGCATAAGACGAAAACCCGTCGGGACATTGCGCAGTTGCATCGACAGCAGGCTGATTCTCGTTCGATAAAAGGCGTCTTCTGTCTCAGAAGGCGATTGCTCCAACGAGTCTCCCCGGTCATTGCGACGAAAACTATCTTCGCTGATGACCCGCACTTTTCCCGGCAGGGTGTCATGACGTTGGAACGGGAAGGCATCAAGCTTCACCCGGGCCGAATCATCGGTACGAATCCGCGCGATATCCCTGGCGGGTACATTGACCTCAACTTCGATAGTACTATTGAGTGGAACAAGCGTGATCAGCGGTTCAGCCTGCCGGGTAATCGAGCCAACCGCCAGATCCGCCATTTGTAGCACGATTCCTGGCTGAGGGGCCCGCAGCGAAACAAGCTCATGCAGCCTTTTGGCCTTGTTAATCTCCTCAACGATCTCTTCCAGTTCATTGCGCAGACCGACCTGCTGTTCCATCAACTCCCCGCTGCGTTCTTCAATAAATCTGCGCCACTCGGATCCGGCTTGTTTCAGTTCATGATAGAGGACCTGCTCTTCAGCTGCTAAACCGGCCATATCATCGACAGTCTGAAATCTATTTTTCTGGGCCTCCAGCAGCCTGAGCCGATAATCGGTATCCCTCTTGCGAACTCTGGCCACCGTCCCCTCGACATCACGCAACAGTTTCAATTGTCGCTCCTTGCCATGCTGCTGCACCTTGTTGAGCGAGAGCTTTGCCTCAAGCGCGGCTATCCGTTCTGCATTCAACTGCTTATTGCGCTTAAAGATAATTTTTCGCTGGCGAAACAGCTGCTCCTGCAACAGCCCGTCCTCCCCCTCTTCCGCCAGTGGCGAAAAAGATTTCCCCTGCAGCTCGGCCTGAATCCGCCGGACCTGCGCCCCGATAACATGCGCCTGCTTGGTAAGCTGGGTCAGGTCGGCACTGGCAAAGGTCGAGTCCATTGTTGCTAAGAGCTGGCCCTTTGCCACACTCTCGCCAACCTGCACTTCAATTGAGCGTATCACCGCTGTATTTAGGGACTGAATGACAATTGTCGGCGAGGTGGTGATAAGCTTGCCCTGCGCGACGACAATCCGGTCCACCTTGAATACGACTGCACCAATCACTATCGCCACAAGACTGGCGAGAATGATATAGAGCACCCAGCGGACTCTGCCGGGAACCGGCCGTTCCTCGATTTCCACCGCATCCGGCTGATACTCCAGGACCTCCTGTGAAATTTTCTTACTTTTCATGCTGAGACCTCTGGTACCCATGCGCTACAATTCCTCTGGTTCCCATGCGCTGCATTCCTCTGGTTCCTCTGGTTCCTCTGGTTCCCATGCGCTGCATGGGAACCAATTTTATATCCGAGGCGTAGTGTTCCCATGCATGTTCCCATGTATGTTCCCATGCAGCGCATGGGAACCAGATCTGAGACGCCATCCTATGTAAGTTCCATCTGTTGTCGCCAGAGTTTCTTATACAGCGCGCAATCCTGCAGCAGAGTCTTGTGTGGACCGTAGCCGACCAGCCTGCCCTCTTCCAACACCATGGTATTATCCGCGTCTTTGAGCATGGACAGTCGATGGGAGACGATCAACACCGTTCGTCCTTGCGAAATTTTAGCCAGATTCTGCCGAACAATGCGCTCGCTTTCCGGATCAAGGGAGCTGGTGGCTTCATCTAAAATGAGGATTTCCGGGCGGGTTAGCAGCGCCCGGGCAATGGCCAGCCGTTGTCGCTGCCCTCCCGACATATTACTGGCCCCTTCTTCAAGCAACGTATCGTAGCCCTGGGGCAGTTTGACGATAAACTCATCGGCACCGGCGAGGATTGCCGCCTCGATGATCTGCTCCCGCGACGCTCCTGCCTGTCCCGCTCGAATATTATCGGCAACCGAGGCCCTGAATAAAAAATTTTCCTGCAATACCACCCCGGTATTTCGCCGCAGGTGAGCCGTGTCAATTTCATTGAGATAACAGTTATTTATCCTGATGGTGCCGGTCGACGGGAAATACGCTTTCTGGAGCATCCGGGTCAGCGTCGTTTTTCCTGAACCGCTGGGGCCGACGACGCCTAAAGTGGTGCCGGCGGGTATGATAAGGGAAATCTCCTGCAAAGCATTGGGCAGGTCCGGGGCATAACGAAAACTGACCCGATCTAAAACTATATCGCCTTTCAGAGATGGCCGGGTACCGTGGCGGTCCGCACCCCATTCCGGTTTGGCATTCATCACCACCCCCAGTTTTTCCACCGAGAGCGCGGCCTCCTGGTATTGATGAATGAGCCCGACCAAGCGAACCAGAGGCGACGTCACCCGCCCGGCCAGCATCTGAAAAGCTATCAATGCGCCAACGGTCAGCACCCCGCCAAAAACCTGGTGCGCTCCCACCCAGATCAGCATGACCGTCATCAACCGTTCGAGCAATTGGGTAAGCGATTTAGCGGTAATAGAAATTTTACCCACCCGAAACTGCATACTTATCGCCCGGGCCACCTTCTGTTCCCACTGACTGCGCAACAACGGTTCTATGGCCATGGCTTTGACCGTCGGCATACCGTTAATGGTTTCCACCAGCATTGCCTGCCTGTTCCCTTCCGCGTCATACAGGGCGTTCAATCTGCGCTTGAAGGGGGCAATGAGTACCAGGATCACCGTGGCGATCAACAGGGTAAAAACCAGGACAATGGCGGTCAGCTCGAAGCTGTAAAAAAACAAAAAAGGCAGAAAAACAAAGAGAGACGTTGCCTCAAGCATGGTGAGAAAGACACTGCCGGTGAGAAAGCCACGAATAGTGGCAGTCTGCTGCATATGTTTGGTGAGGACGCCGGCGGTGACCCGCTCGAAGAAATCGAGAGGCAGGTTGAGCATATGCCGGAAAGTCCTGGAGGTAACCCGCAGATCGATCTTGTTGGTGGCATGGAGCAGCAGGTAATCACGCAGGAAATCGAGACAGCCATTCACCACCAGCATAACGGTCATGCCAATACCCAGCATATGCAGGGTTGTGAACGCCTGATTGACCAGGACTTTATCAATGACAATCTGGAAAAAAATCGGCGTAACCAGGGCAATCGCATTGATAAACAGCACGGCAACAGCAATATCGACAAACGCGGTTTTCTGCCGCAGGATCTCCGGGATAAACCAGCGCAGGCTGAATGGTTGCTTTTCGTCGCTGAGTTTATAGACTCGCTTAAAGACAAAGATTTCACCGGTCGCAAGCGATGCAAACTCAGCCTGGGTCAGTCGCAAATTGGCACCGCCTGCGCCGCTCAGCGGATCATAACAGGCGAGCGTTGCTTCTTTTCCTACAGCAGACGAACCGACAGCCCCAACCACAACCAGATGTCGGCCACCGCGCAAACGGGCAATCGCTGGATAGGCTTTATTAAGCTGAAGAAGCCCCTGCCAATCCAGGTGCAGCAGACGGGCGCGCAGCCCTTGGTCCTTACTCATGCGCAGGAGCGTATCTGCAGGAATTTCCTCATTCCCAAGATTATACTCATGCCGAAGGCGATCTTGGGTGAGTTCTATCTTATGTTCTCTGGCAATTAGCGCAAAACAGACTAAAGCGGTATTGACCTTCTCGAACCGCAGCAGCCCCCCGGTACTCTGTTGCTGAAAATCGGTAAATGAAATTTTGTGCTGGGTTCTGCCGCCCTCGTCGTGCCGGCTTACCACGGTGAGCGAAACCGGCGCGCCGTCTACATTCTGGTCTATTGCGGAAATGATGAGATATCTACCAGTCCGCAATTCGGCGACAACTGGTAAATTTTTGACTATTTCGGACCACTCTTTATCCTGTGGCCTCAGGATCAAGGTCTGCAATCCATCCTGTCGGGCGCCCTCTCTTACCTTTTCGAGGGTTTCTTGTTTGCTTGTTACATCGGCTCCTTGGGCCATCTCCAGCAGGGTTGCGGCAAGAGATCTTTCTCCGGCTTTTTCAGCCAGGTATCGGCAAGCAGCCAGAAGATCCAGCGGGTGATTCGATATGCTTGCAACATTTTGTTCGATCTTTACATTCATTTTCGTCCCTGTACAATCGCTTGACGATCTCTGTAAAACGAAGAGTAGTCTTTTGTAAAGGGTACCGATCACCTCCTATAAATATCTGATAACATGCAGTCGTGAGATACAAAAGGTGCTCGGGACAGGCCGAAGATCGATTATTTAATTGTAGAATTCCGGAACGATACAGGGAATAAAAATTATTTTACTAAGCAGGTTACGACTGGTTCCCATGCAGCGCATGGGAACCAGGGTAATGCAGCGCATGGGAACCAGGGTAATGCATGGGAATCAGGAAGGACGATTATCAGCCGGTATCTCCTCGCCCACTGGCGATGTTTCCGGCTCGCCTGAAGAAGGAGTTTCCGGGGGGGCAGTGATGGTGCCGATGAGGCTAGGCGACATTGGTGCAAAGCCGCTGATAATCGACATTATTACCGCTGCAAGATAGGGCAGTGCCTGCACCAGCAGGACGATTATCCATACCAGGATATCCGGGGTCTCGGATCCCTGCTGTTCGTAAATACTGTATGCGGCAAGCAGCAGTGCGAGGCCCACCAGCCCTTCTTCCCGGGCCGACTGCAGAGCATGCCAGAGCTTTCTGCCTTTGACAATTTTCGGCGTGCGAAAAAAGGGCAGGCTTTTGGTCACAAAACCAAACATGACTGCCTTGGCGATGGTATGGGACAACGACAGACCGGCCAGGGCCGAGGCAGCCGTCTGGGCGATTGTTGCCTTTACCCGGCTGCGGTAGATGTAAAACATCTTGGCGATCTTGAAGACAAAGAACGCGAGCGGCACTGACGACAGGATTATCAGGGGTGGATCGAAGCTGGCCTGATCATGGATCATAGCCGTCGACCAGCATAATGCCGCGAAGGTAAAAATAAGATTAATACTATCAGCCAACCACGGTAGCCAGCCGGCAATGAAATGATAGCGCTGCCCGTACGTCAGACTGCTCCGACCTCCTCGTCGCAAAGTTCGACCATGATGACGCATGATCTGGATCGCCCCGTAGGCCCAGCGATATCGCTGTTTTTTGAAATCGATAAAGGTATCCGGCATCACCCCCTTGCCGTAACTCTTGGCGACATACTGGGCTTCATAGCCTTTCTCAAAAATTTTCAGCCCCAGTTCCGCATCTTCGGTAATGCACCATTCTGCCCAGCCACCGACTTCTTCCAGCACGGATTTGCGCACCATCGTCATGGTTCCATGCTGAATTATGGCGTTGCGCTCGTTCCGGGTTATCATGCCGATATAGAAAAAACCTCGATATTCCGCATAGCACATAGCCTTGAACAGGTTGTCGCCGTCATCGCTATAGTCCTGCGGGGCCTGCACAATTGCCACGGACGGTATAGAAAACTGGGGAACCAAATCGCGCAACCAGTCAGGCGTCACGACATAATCGCTGTCGATTACCGCCACCACCTCCACATTCGGGTCGGTTTTGGCCAGGCAATAATTCAGGGCACCGGCCTTATAGCCGGCCAGCGGGTCCTCGTGAAAAAATTTAAACTGCGCGCCAAGGGATTTACAGTGCGACTCCACCGGCTGCCAGACCGCCGGGTCCTTAGTGTTATTGTCCATGACAATAACTTCAAAACGCGGATAATCCAAGGCAGCCAGGGCGTTCAATGTTTCGATCATCATTTCCGGCGGTTCGTTATACGCCGGGACATGTACCGAGACCATGGGCAACTCTTCGTCAGGCACTTCTACCGGATCAAAGGCACGCCTTGAGCCTTTGGACCAGATGGCCTCGGCCCATTCATGCGCCTCCGTCAGTATCACAATGGCCACGCCGATCAGCCCCAAAAGCATCAGACAACCAACAACCACAGCAGTAACAGTCAGGTACTGCTGGGAATAGCTGTAAATAATCCACACGGCCCCGGTTGCGGCAATAAAGGCGACGGAGGCCAGGAATCCGCGCCCACTTTTTTTAAGGGTCTTGCTGTCGATCAGCAGCAGGGCAAAGGTGATCAGGGCAATTGCTATGGAAATCCCGCTCAGGATGCGCCATTCCGGAACATCGACAATAGGTGAGGTAAAGGGGAACTTCGGTTGACGTTCCACATCATAGACACCCCAATAGGAACCAACCGCCCCTTCAGTGACTCTTTTCCAGGGTTGATCAAAGGCCTCCATGATATAATAAATATAACCCAATTTCTCGGCTCGTTGGATAAACCGGCGCAGAAATGTCGCCTCATTGGCCGGAGAAGCAACGGCCTGGCGACGGATTCTGCCGTTGCTGGGCCAGCCGACCTCGGCAATGACCACCGGTTTATCCGGAAAGGCATTTTCAAGCATAGCCATATGTTCGACGACAAAATCAACCGCGCGATCCAGATGGATGCCCTCCCAATAGGGCAGCATATGCGTGCCGATGAAATCGACATGGCTGGCAAGCTCGGGGTTTTTAATCCAGATATGCCATGGTTCAGCTGTACTAACCGGCACATCGAGTGCGTCCCGGACCCGATCCAGATACTCCGTAAGCTGTTTAATCGTAACTTCGTTACGCAGGAGGACCTCGTTGCCGACGATGACCCTGATAACATTGCGATAGTTTTCCTTGGCTAAGCGAATGACCGTGGTAATCTGCTCCTCGTTCGCCTTCATATCTTCACTGATCCAGGCGCCGAGCGTGACATTTATGCCATATTTACGGGCAAGAACCGGTATTTTCGCCTGACTGCCTTCCACCGTATAACTCCGAACTGCGTTGGTGGTGTCGGCAAGCAGTTTCAAGTCGGACTCGATTTCCGCCTCAGTGGGCTGCTTTTTCTTGGTCGGATCGTGCCCGGCCTGCATGGGGGAAAACGAAAACCCCTGAATACGACTAGGCCAGGGTGGTTCTATCTCGGGCCGGTTCAAAAGGCCCCAGAAACTTATCGAAACTACGGCGATTGCAATACTGATAAGAAAATTTGCTTTTGTCATGAATTATTACATTATGTCTAGCCGTAAAGGCCAAGACAATTGGTTATATAGGCGGCTGATATATAAAGCAATCGAAGGCCACCGCTCATTATACTAGCCAGTTAAAAACTGGTCTACCTTACTCCAAATCCAGCAGCATGGGAATAATTTTCCCATAATCCTTAATCCGCAAAGACCACTGATACAATACTATTTAACGATGTAGCAATGTCAAATAATATTGTATTAGCGGATTAAATTCTGCTTTAATTGCATATCCTACTCTTGCAATTCAATCGACCTTTGCGATATTCTACAACTGCTCCAGAAGGAGCACCCGTAATCATCCATCCTTATACCAAAATGGTAATAACGCTCATGGCCGAAACACAGAATCGCAGAGAATTCTTAAGAAACCATAACTTTCAGATTAGAGAGATCTTCAGCTATTTTCTGCTCGTTTCCGGTGGCGGCCTGCTGTCTCATGCGCTTTTTAAACCTCTCCCCATACCAGGCGGGTATCTCGGCATCTTCGGCGGTATCTTGATAGTTGTGGCAATTCTGCTCATCTCCCACAGGATAACCAGGCCAATGTTTCGCTTTGAGTTGACTCTGGATCAAATGAAACAGGGGCATCTGCACACGACTCTCAAACTGCGCGACACGGATGAAGGGAAAGAGCTGGCGCAGAAAATCAACGAGTTCAACTGCCAGCTTTCCAAATCGTTTCGCACTATCAATCAGAACTCAAAGGCTCTTACCATCCTTATTGACCAGGTATCGACATTCGATCTGCCCGAGGGAGAAAAGGAACAACTCGCCAGCCACTGCTGGTCCATGCAGGAACATAACCGCAAGATTACCAACAACAGCATTTTTTTTGTAAATCAGAAAGCAAGCCGGGATGACAATTCTGGAAGAACAATCGGCAGATGAAGAGTTTCGCCATATCGCAGAAACTGGTGGACACTTGCCATCACTGCAATTGGTACAGTTCCCCCTGTGCAAAACTTGCGCTCTTAGGGGTTGAGAGAGAAAAAAATGGACTGTTCCGGTTTGAGAATTCGGCCGATCTTCATCTAACTACCTTGAATATAACAACATTGTATTTCGGCATATAATTTGCTTTAGCATTTTAGTGGAAATTATATCCCGTAATACCTTTTTTGCAGATTAAGAGGCACCAGGATAATGATAATGACGGCCTGATCAATGAAAAGGAACTTTCCTTCGAGACCCATCCAGGATTCAAACAAAAAAACGTTGCCAGAGGCTTTTTCATGAGTTGCCTCAGGTTCGCAACAACTACAGCGGCCTCGGCCAAAGACTATACCGATAGGTATACAATATCGTTAGGGAAACCCTGCAAGGTGATGCAGCAGCCTCATTAACAGTGAACAGGGGAGGGCTCATCTGGCCGTCATCCAAGACAGGGGGACCATGCAGCAAGAAAAACAATCCAATCTCTGTATTAGCTTATCAAGATCAACTATGCCAGCCCACACGGACATCAGAATCAGATGAAAAATTTTGTCTTTCCGGGAAATCTGACGCTGTGCACGAAATTACTCAACAAGGAAGATAACATGATTGATTACGAATCTCTATATGGTTTGCGCTATCAGGTTTACTGTCATGAGGCACAATTTTTGGATCCGGAAGATTATTCCGACGATCTTGAATATGATGAATTTGATGCCGTCTCGGAACATTTTCTGTCTACAAACCCCAACAACAATAATGATGCTGTCGGTACAGTGCGACTTGTAAGATGGTCGCAACAACTCGCCTTTCCAACCGTCACGCATTTCGATTCATTACTGGACGAATTGAAAAGGCAGAGATTTCCGCTTGAATCCACCGCCGAGATTTCACGCCTCTGCATTACCAAACAGTACCGCAGGCGGACAACGGATGGACTCTTAGGTGTGGACAGTTACTTAGACAACAGCGATGCCCGCCGGAAATTCCCGGTCGTTCTCCTTGAACTCTTTAAAAATATGTATCTTGCCAGCAAGTACTCCCTTGGCATTACCCATTGGATCGCAACCTTTGAAGATTCTCTGTATCGACTGTTGAAACGATATGGCGTCCATTTCAATCTCCTCATTCCGGATGAGATCGACTACTACGGCAAGGTCAGGATCTACGGAGCATCCCTTCAGGAGCTGGAAGAGGAGATGAAAATGCGGAGACCTGAACTTTATGACTTTTTCCGTGAACAGCCGGATTACATCTAACACCTCCACAAAAGGGTATAAGTGCCTTGGTGGCCATATTAAGTTCCTAATTTCAAAACACTCTCATGATTTATTGTTTTTTACACCCCTCAAGGGGGTACTGAAAAGAGTGACAGGTTTTCAAGAGTAAGGCACTAAGAGTCAAACGTCGCGCTCATTGATTCGGGAGTCTGTGTTCAAGATAAACTTGACAATCTCACAAAAAACCGCGACGATTGAAGTATCTTTTTCAACCACGAAGAGCACGAAGAGATAAAAAGAGCGTGTATTTGCCGTTATATCTCGTTTGTCGCATAACTACTCCCAGCGCCCCAGAGACCCTGCAGTCTCTGGGGCGCTGGTTCATTACCAAGGTATACTATCCATAGGAGGGTGCAATGAGTTTAGTCGCGAAGATTCGGAAGGAATTGACGCTGTTTGAGCGGAAGAAGACCCTGAAAATACTGACGACTACGGCCCCGGAAAAGATCGTTTCCTTCGGAGAGGAAGAGTTACTGAAGGCCTTTCAACGGACAGCAGCCCGGGTTCCTGCCTATAAGGAGATCCTGAAAATGGCTGGCTGTACACCGGAAAAGGTAACTTCTATTGCTGCCTTCAAGGATATGGTGCCGCTGATTACCAAAGAGGATGTCTTTCCAAAATACCAGATCCAGGATCTCTGTCTTGACGGTAGCGTCGGCAAGATACGCAGTGCCATGTCTAGTTCCGGTTTTTCCGGAGTCTATTCGTTTGGCATCAACACCGACAAGAACCATCGGAATGCAGTGAAGGCCATCGATACGACACTCGACTATATGTTTGAGATATCAAAGAAGAAGACGCTTTTCATGAACTGCCTTCCCATGGGGGTACGGGTGCCGACATCACTGCCCGTGGCAGATACCAGTATTCGCTGGGATATGGCGCTTTCGATTTTCAAGAAATTTTCTCCCGTATTTGATCAGATCATCATGCTCAGCGATCCCCATTTCCTGAAAATGATCCTTGAGGAAGGGGTCGCGCAGGGAATTGACTGGAAGACTAAGAACATCCACCTTATCACCGGTGAAGACTGGATACCGGAGACCTTTCGCAGCTATCTCGGCAGCATACTTGGTACAGACTGGGAGCGGATGGATCGGGGCCTGATCGGCGGCACCATGGGAGTGGCGGAGCTTGACCTGAATCTCTTTCATGAGTCGCGGGACTCAATCCGCATTCAGCGGGCGGCCCTTGCTGATAAAAAACTGCGCTATGCCCTTTATGGCGAGGGATGCGATGTACAGCCGACGCTCTTTCATTATTACCCGCATCGGACGTATCTCGAGGTAGTGGAAAGCGGCGATGGTTCGCCGGAACTGGTGGTCTCGATGTTGAGCGATGCGTTGCTGGTCCCGCTGATACGCTATAATGTAAAAGATGTTGCCCGCATCCACCCATACAATGAAATCAAGACAATCCTGCAGGATTGCGGCTACGGACACCTCTGTCCGAAGCTGAAGCTGCCGTTGCTCTCGGTGGGTGGCAGGAAAAACCGGGCCCTCGTAATCGGAAACACCACCATTGCTCCCGAGGCGATCAAGCAGGGTATTTATGATGATTTTTCAGTTGCTGCACTTACCACTGGTTACTTCCGTCTTAGCACGAAGGACAAAGAATTTCTTGTTGAATTGCAGTTGAAAAAAGGCGTTTCCAGTTCTCCGGAAAGAGAAATTGCCATAAAGAAAGCGATGGCAAAATATATTTCGGCCCCCTTTCGATTACAGACCTATCCGTATCAAGAGTTCCCCTATTCGATGGAACTCGACTATGAACGAAAATTTAAAAACATATGATGTTCAACTTTCCGGGTTAGGGTAACTGGTGATACAGAATCCGAAAGAAAATCCAACAAAGACAAATCTGAATTCTGACTCCTTAATTGAAGTGATTATTTTTTAAAAAGACTGTTTTAAAATAATAAATAAAAAAGGAACCAGGGTTTCCCCTGGTTCCTTTTTTATTTTAATGCTGTGTTGCTTTTTTATTTACGCATTTTCCTTCTAGCAACGCCTACAAGGCCGATCAAACCTGTTCCAAACAAAAGCATTGTCGTCGGTTCAGGAACAGGAGCAGTAGTAGCCCCAACACCGTTGGCGGTACCGGAAAGGGTATACTGGCCATGAATAGCATCATCGAGCGAAAAGCTAAATGCCAAGTCGGAACCTAATAACTGAGAATTGGTGTCCCAAGCTGAAGCCCAGTCGCCACCGACCACGTCAAAGAGAGCGGTACCGACGTACTCGTTTGAACCGTAATTGTAAAGTTCCTCGAGGCCATAAGGATCGCTTGTTCCCGCAAAAAACTGTTCATGGGTTGCCAGGGACAGAACCAGCGATCCTTCAGTGGCGCCACTGCCATCAAACACATTGTAATTAGGGGACATATCGCTGTATATGTCAATCTTCGTACCGAGGGAATACAGGAAGGCGAAATTGTTAACGAACGGATCGAATTGGACATCATCAGCGCCGGAGATGACAAAGGTCAGTTCTTGGTTTGTTGAGGTTTTTGAGTTGAAAAAGTAGCTGTTTGTCGCAAGATTTAAGATGTTGGCGACGTTGCCGACAGCGTTGGAATCGACAATTCCATCAGGCCCCATGTACGTATTGGGAGTCAATGTTTGAGGTGTACCAACTGTATCAGTCGGCAGGGTGTTTTGCGGTACACCATTTTCATCATACGCACGCCCTTGCACCAGAATTGAATCAATGTTAATCTGCATAACATCTGCCATTGCCACGCTGCCGGACAATAAGATGCCTAGACCTGTCAAACCCAGTAATGCTTTGTTCATAACGACTTCTCCTTTCCTACGTTTCTCTAAAAATAATTATTATTGCTTTCCAGATGTACTCCATGTTGCCACCGAGCCATCAAATGAAAAACACACGTAATTCCCTTTCCTAAGGTTTCCTTAAAAAAGGAACTCATAAACTATTACTGAATTGAGTGACAACTGCAATGATCTCCTCAACACGTTATGCTCATGGAAAACACGATTGCGCCTCGTACATAATGTGAAAAATTTGCAGTGTTCTCGCCATAGTTAATAAAATCGCAATATCTAGTTGTCTTCAATCAGATATGTTGAATACGCCTGCCCCAGGCAATCAATTCCAAGGCGGATTTTCTCCGTTTTAGCAAACTGGAATTATGAGGAGACGGTAATAGGGAGATAGGGAATAAGTAGTCGTTTTCTAAAGTGGCCTTCAAAAAAACGGCATTTCAATCTAAGCCGCTACCTTTACTTTCAGCACACTAGTCATTTCAAAAAGATCTTGCAATATTTTTCTCATTCACTCATGAAAATCCTGTCAGGTATTCAACCGCTCTGGTGCAGAACTGATTCGCGCCAACTTCAACGGGCTAAAGACTGGCAGGGATTTTCATTACGGCTCCTATAACCGTCTCAACAAATTTGCAACCACTTGCAACGATACCAGAGGCTTTTCTTACATTTTTTGTAATTCGCGATACAGCTCCTCAGCTTTCTGCCGATCGGCAAAATCTACCTTGCGTACCAGCAGTTTATCAAGAGTCTGCCTGGCTTCTTCTTTCCGGCCATCCCCATTCTGGGCAAGGGCCAGATGGTAGCTGAAAGTAGGATCGTTTCGTTTGTTTTGCAGAGCTGCTTCGAACTGGGAGATGGCCAGGCTATATGAACCTCGCTTATAATGCACCCATCCGAGGGTATCAGCGACACTGGGATCATCAGGCAAAGCCTTTTTGGCAGCCATGGACAGCATCAGCGCCTTACCGAGATCTCCGTTTGGCTCCGAGGCTATCAGCCAGGCCAGATTATTGGCAGCCATAGGATATTTTTCTTTTAACTCGTGCACCTTTTCATATTGCTCAATCGCCTTGTCATTGTCTCCCGCTGCAATATGCAATGCGGCAATACCCATCTGACCGGCAACCGAATTGGGATCTTTTGCAACCATCGCCTGATACCTGGCCATGGCCTCCTTGTTTTTTCCCAGTCGTGTCAATAATTTCGCAGCGGCCAGCATCGACCCACTATTTCCCGGGCTGAGCTCCTGTACCTTGTCATAAGCGGCAAGGGCCTCCCCATCTCTTTTCTGCTTTTCCAGAAGTTCGCCAAGTATCAAATAAAGTCGATGATCCTTGGGCACCTTGGCAATCTGCTGCCGAACAAAGGCTTCGGCTCCGGCCTGATCACCCTTGTGCTGCAAACCAATAAGTAGGGCAACTGTCGGAATATGGCCCGGATCTATAGCCAGTACTTCGGTCAGGTATGCCTCTGCTTTCTTGCTGTCTTTAGCCCCCAGGGAAGCGAGAGCCAGATTACCGAGGATCTCCTTGTTACCGGGTATTTGCATGTTTATATCGGTGAGGACGGTAACCGCCTTCTCATACTGCCTGGTGCCGATCAGGGCACGGCCCAATAATAATGCCGCGCGGACATTTTTCTTATTGAGCTGGAGCGCTATCGCCGCCTCACTTCGCGCGTCTTCGTATGCACCTTTGGCCAGTAATATTTCGGCCATAAAAGTATGATATTGGGGGCTTTTGTCATTTTTCTGAAGCGCAGTGGCCACCGCCTGCTGGGCAAAATCGATTTCGCCAAGGCTGTAATGGGCCATGCCCAGATAGAAAAAAGGCTCGGCCAGATTGGGGAAATCCATGTTCAAACCCTGCAAAATTGCCACGGCGTCCCGAACCTTGCCATCTTTTGACAGAAAACGAGCCTGGAGAAGTTTGGTTCCGCTATGCCCTGGATTCTCTTTAATCAGCTCGTCAAGAGTTGCTTTGGCTTCATCAAACTTGCCCCGATCAAAGTACAAAGAGGCAAGGCCTGCAGTAATATCCGGGTTATCATTTATATCGGTACGTGCCTTGACCAGCACTTCCTCGGCCTGATCATTTTTGCCGTTTTGCTGAAGATAATAAGCTAATTGTAATCGAAAACGCGGGTTGGCCGGCTCGAGATCAACAACCTTTTGAAGTTCCTGCTCAACTTTTTCTTCCTCACCCGCACTTTGGAAAAAGCGGGCCTGAAAAAGGTGGGCTTCAGCATTGTCCGGGAATTTCTCGACTATTTCAGCCAAAAAGTTTTTGGTTTGCCCTTTCTCCCCTCTCGTCTCATAAAACAGCAGCAGGGTTTTATAGTTGTTAAAGTCAGCGCTATCCACAGCGATAGCCGCCTGAAAGGCCTTTTCGGCCGCACCCCACTCTTTCTGGGCGACATGGATCCGGCCTTTTAAACGCTGCAGCTCGGCGGACGTATCGAGTTCCGCTCCGATTCTTCCAAGTGCCGCCAACGCCTTGTCATAATTGCCCGAGGTCAATTCAAGCTGGGCTAAAAGAGCCAAGGCATCACGGTAGTTTGGATCCTTGCTGAGAATATAGTCGAGTCGCTTACGGCTCTCTTCTTTTTTATCGGAGAACAAATAAAAGAATGCCACCTTGAGATTGGCATCAAGGTTATCGGGAAGAAGATCCGCCGCCCGGATCATTTCGTCAAAGGCATTCTTGGCCTTTCCCTCCTTCAGGTACAACAAACCCAGCTGGTAGCGAGCCTCGCCGTATTTTGCATCCAGCTGAATGGCACTGCGCAACTCGAGGACCGCCGCTTCCGGGTTATCATTTTTTATGTACTCAAGAGCGTTGCTGTAGTGTGTCTGCTTGTCTTTTTCCGGCGAGGAACAGGCGCTGAAAAGACTTGCAACAAGAATCAGCAGCAGGAAGTTTTTTATAAAAGTACGTATGCCCATCAAGTGAGCACTGAAAAGAGTGCCTCTCAAGTGAGCACTAAAATGAGTCTGATGTGTCAGAGTGCGTGGGGTAATGATCATAGTATGTTGTTTGATTAGTTTGTTAGTGGACTGGCGCAGTGTTGCAGTTTCATGTAAAATAAACAAAATTTTTTCTACCTTAACAAATGATGCACCATTTAGACCAATAAAAAAAATTCCTTGGTATACATTTTCTTGGTATATAATGCTTACTGACCAGCGTGGCATAACTCAGCTAGTGACAAAGAAATATAATTGTGTTTTATATGATCCGTTTCTAACTTGCTTTCCTTTCTCCGGAAGACTCAAAATGCACCGAATACAGCCATATTTCCTGCCCAGCCTGCTCTTAGCCGTGTTTGCGGGAACCTACTACCCGGCACTTGCCCTGTTTGTCACAAAATGGTCGGCGTCGGAAGATTATACCCATGCCTTTTTTATTGCCCCGGCCATAGCCTATATGATCTGGACGAAACGTCGCACCCTCACCGATAATCCGGGTTCGACAATAATCGGTTTTACCCTTGTTGTGCTTTCTATCCTGTTCTATCTGATCTCGCTTCGACTACAGGTGCCGACGCTGGTTTTTCTGGCAACCACCGCAACAATAATCAGCGCGCTGATCTATATCGCCGGCTTCCGCATCCTGAAAGACATGGCGATCCCCATCCTGCTCATTTTCATGATCATTCCGATCCCGAACCAGTTGCTGTCGATGGTAACCGCTTCACTGCAATTGAAGATCTCGGAAATAAGTGAAGTCATTATTCGCCTCTTTTCCATCCCCATGTACCGGGAAGGTAATGTGCTCCATATCGAGAAGATGGCATTTCAGGTAGTTGAGGCATGCAGTGGTGTCCGCTCACTTATATCCATGACGACCCTCAGTGTTCTCATCAGTTATTTTACTCTCACCAGGTTGTGGTCAGCCTCACTGCTCTTTTTATTCAGCATTCCGCTGGCGATCCTCATCAATATCCTCAGGGTCTTGACACTGGTACTCGCTTTTCATTATTTTCATCTTGACCTGTCCGCCGGCACCGCACATACCATCACCGGGCTGGTTCTTTTCACTTTTGGCTTAGCTCTGTTATTTACCATGCAAAAGGTATTGGAACTGTGGGAAACAAAAAACAAAAGAAAATAGCAGTCCTGATTGTCCTGTGTTTACTGTCGAGCATTTTCGTCTACCAACAGGCAGAGACCAAAAAGGTAGTAAAGCCGGCAAACCTCCAGACACTCCTCGGCCCGGTACCGGGCTACCAGGTCTCGCCCAATATCCCCTTAGACGATGCGACCTACGCTTTTCTAGAGCTCGATGATTATACCCAGTCCAGTTATCAAAAAAATGGCCGAAGCGTCGATCTGTATATCGGTTATTATTTCACCTTAGATAAGATTTCTGCAGCCCACTCCCCTCTTGTCTGCTTTCCAGGTCAGGGCTGGACCCTTACCGCCCCACGTGATCAACATCTGCAGATTGGTCAGCACATTATCAATTATGAAGAAATGACAGCTACTCTTGAACAGCACAAACAATTGGTGATATACTGGTACCAAGCTCATGAAAAGACGGTAACGCAAATTTACCGAAACAAACTCAACGCTCTATTGAACCAGCTGACAGGAGATAAACAGGAACACGCATTTGTCAGAGTAACTGTACCTATTGATGCATCCGGGGTTGAAGAGGCACGAACGATCGGACGCAACTTCATAGCGGCTTTTTATCCGGTTTTTCTGACCTATATCAATAGCTCTGCCCAATACACACAATGAAGATAATGTGGAAACAACTTAACGATCATCTCTTTTTGCCCCATGACTAAAGCAACTGCAACACATTCTGACAATACGATTTTCCTCTGGGATGTCTTCTGTACCACCATAGTTTTCTGTATCTCCTTCTGGGCACGGTCTCTTCTTCTCCCGTTCGCGAAGCCGCTTCTCTTCTCCTCACATATTTTCGTACTCCCCCTTCTGCTGGTCTTAATAACATCCACCATGACCTATTTCCAGGGGTATCAAGATCCCACGCAAAGGAAACTGTCTGGTTATGCCTGGTCGATCGTTCGCTCGATCGTGCTTTCAGTCGCTACCCTGCTGGTCTTGCTCTTTTTTCTGCAGGTCGAATATGTAAGCCGATTTGTCATCCTCCTTTTCGCAGTTATTGAAATCCTGACCCTGTTGCTTATTCGCATCACCGCCATTGCCAACTTTAAGAGGCAGGTTAAAAGTGGTAAAAAAACCCTCCGGGTCCTGATTATAGGTTCTAAGGGTCGGGCAATTGATTTGTATATGGCATTGCAGGAGCAGACGATATGGGGCGTAACGGTCGTCGGATTTGTCGACCCGGACCCGTCCCTGACCGGATCCGAAGTCCTTGGCATACCGGTCATCGGTACAGTCGATAACATCCATGATTGCCTTAAAAACAATATCATTGATGAAGTCATCATTGCCATTACCCGTTCACTTCTTCACGATGCCGAACCTATCGTC
>CBDTUM010000091.1:0-17708 GCA_965363495.1 uncultured Desulfopila sp. | reverse complement strand
AAGTTCATTCACGAAATAATTTGCTTGTAAAAAGCACAAGTAAATTATTTCTAATTCACTAATAACAGCACCGTTCAACATCAAAAGCATTAAGAACACGCAATTCCTGCTCTCTGCGTTTGATTTCGGGCGGCGGATAAAACTCTAATTGTTCCGCCATTTTTTCAAGAGTGTGTCGATCGGGGATGGACTCTAATCCATAACCAAGAATCTTGCCAGTTTTAGTGTCTAAAAGTTCGGCATCCTGGCCGTTGGTGACGACGGCGAGGGGGAGACAGTAGTCGCGGTTTATGACTCTGGCCGCCGCTATTGCCGACCGTTCCCTGCTGACCAGAGAACCTGGGCCGTATCGGATGATCATATATTGTTTTGCATCAAGGCAAACGGTGAGTTCGATAGTCGAGACGACAAAACACTTGGAGAAAAGAGTTTCGATCTTCAGTCTAGGCTGTAGCTGCTGACGGTCATAGCCCTTATCTTCCACCATTAAACGGCTTAAATCCTGGCGGATACGTTCGTCGTCGGTGTCGGTCAGTTCCTCGTCGGTTAGATAATCTCTGAGGGTTCCGTAGATGAGATGATGGGGTTTAGGAACAGGCATGGTGTACCAGTAATAGATTGATAATTAAAATATATGAATCACTGCTTTAATCTCGCCTAAAAGCTTTGCGGGTGCTCTTTTCAGTACCCCCTAGAGGGGTATAAGTTCATTCACCTCACTTTTACAAGTGAGGTCTGGTTCTCGTCACTTTGTCTCGGAAATATGTGGCGCCTGATTTTTTTCCAGTACGGCGATATTAGGGTTCCAGTCCAGCCACTCTTTCTCCGGTTGGTCGTAGAGAGTGAAATGGTAGCCGGAGACCATCGCCGATCCTGTTTGACCGTTATCCGGAGTAGCGAGAGCTATGCCGCCTCGCATAATCGCCTCGAAAGAGGCTGTGGATACGGTGACGCCGGAGAAAATTCCTCCTTCGAGTTTGGCACCGCTGACATTCCAGAACCGGGTATTTTTCCAGATAATCGCACTATATTGTTTGGCAATAGAAACAAATACCCAAACTTTCTGAAAGGTGGGTGAGAGTTCATAGCCGGTAACCAGTCCAACCTGGACCTGTCGGTAATAGACAGGGGAGCCGGTGCCGAGGGAGCCGAGGTGTTTAGTCTCCAGCACGACCCCCAGTCCGCCACGCTCGGCGATCTCTGTTTGCGGCGGCTTGGGGAGCGCGGTGAAGGTGCGGATGAGTGGGCCGTTGCCCTGGAGTATATTCAGGTAAGATCCAAAAATGAGACTCTGGGCATTTTTAACCCCGGTTAGGCTTACCTCTGCCTGCTCCGCCCATATCTTGGTGCCGGACCTGAAGAGTGGTATGGCATTCTTATTGATCCTCATTGTGCCGATAATTGTTTGCAGATTTTCAGTAAGGGTGAGCTTGGTTATCTGACCGATTTCAATGCCCTTATGTTTCACTGGTGCGCCTTCCTTCAGGCCGTAATTGTCTTTAAGCATGACGGTAAGCTCGATCTTGTCGGCCTGCAGGGCTTCCTGCTGGTTGGCATACAGTGGATAGGGGGTGGTAGAGCTGAGGACTGCTCCTTCGGAAACGTTAATGCAACCAATGCCGCCTGCCAACATCGACTGAAGCGATCCGGTCTGCAGGTTGAGGCCGGCCAACCCGCCTGAGAGCCGGACACCACTGGCATTATAGAATCTGGTTTTTTCGTGGATAATGTTTTTATATTGGTTGTAAACAAAACATTCGATAATGACACCCTGCTGGTCGGGCGTCAGTCGAAAGTCTTCAATCTCGCCAATTTTAATATTTTTATGCAGTATCGGTGCTCCTATGGAAAGTGATTGAGCATCTTCGGACATCAGCACAAAATGCTTTCCAGAAGGCTGCAGGTCGGGAAATTTGGCAAGAGCGTCTTTATAGCTGCTATAAAGCGGGAACTGAAAACCCTCTGCGGGTGGTACATTCTTTTGTTTTTTCAGCTTTTCAGGGGTAAAAAAACTCAATCCACCGCTGAGAAGGTTGGCCAGTGGTCCGGTCGAAACCTGCAGCCCCTGATCGAGACTCGCGTCAATTTGCAAACCGGAATGCTTCCAGAAAATGCTCTTTCTATTGATCAAGTGGAGGTATTCCTGGTAGATATACAGGGTGGTCCGAATGTTTTCGGCAGATTTTTCAAGGTCGACAGCCACGATCTCCCCAACCTGGATGTTCTTGAAATATACGGGAGATTTGGCGGACAGATCGATGGGGTCCTCCGAGACAATTAAAAAAGATCGACCTTTCCTTAAAGGTATCTGCGGAGGCGGTTCGGGGAGGATATCAAAGCTGTCCTGAAATGGTCCAGCTCCTGGCTGAAAGGCTATATGGGCCCCGGATAAAAGAGAACTGAGATTATGTATTCCTGCGGCTGTAATCTCCGGTTTCACCAGCCAGAACTGGGTGTTTTTGCGGAGGATAAGTTCTGCTCTCGGGTCAAGCAAAATATGCGCTGTGACTGTCCTCTGGGGGTCGTTGTTGATCTGGGTATCCTGCACGGATCCAACTTCAAGGCCACGATACATGACCTTGGTCGATTTCTCGACTATGTCTTCCCCTGAGGAGAAGGTTAAGGTCAGGGGGATGCCGTAATTTGCCGACGCGAGATCGGGATACAGAGAAAAGACCTGGTTGTTTGTGGCCAGCGGGCTCTCCTGAAGTTGGTCCGGAGTGTACAGCAGTATGCCGCCCCGCATCAGCGAAGCCAGGGATTCCACTTGTATCTTCACGTTGGGCAGTTTGCCACTGATCTGGATACCGCTGGCGTTGCAGAAACGACTTCCTTCCCGGACTAGGTGGGCAAATTCAGGTTTTATAAAGAGGTCGATCTGGACACTTTGGTCCTCGACGAGGCGATAGGTCTGGACTTTGCCGATCTCGATATTTCGGTAATAGACACCGGTTCCGGTCTGTATTGACCCGAGCATATCGGTTGTCAGCTGCACATGGAGTCCAGGCGTGTCCGGCGAGACCGGAGGAGAGGACGTGAGGCCCTGGAATTCTCGTCTCACTTTGGTCGAGGTACCGATCTGAATGCCTATATAGCTGCCGGAAAGTATGGTGTCGAGTCCCTGGACCGAGCTTGCCGACAGTTGCGGTCGAACGATCCAGAACAAGGTATCTTCAACAAGATGACCCACAACATCCTTGTCCATTTTTGCCAGAGCTTTCACCTGCTGTTTTTCCAGGTCGGGTAGAACTTTTGTGATCAGACCGACCGGAATACCTCTGGCCATGATCTGGGTTTTACCGGGGACGATGCCGCTTGCATCCCTGAATAAAATGGTTATTTCGACCCCGGCATCTCTGTAGCTGCTATAGATGAGCCAGCCGCAGATACATAGGGCAATGATCGGTAAAGTCCAAACAACTGAAATACCGCGATTTTTTTGAATAACAGGTTCGGTCGTCATGGTTTGTTACCAGAAATTATTGGAGAGTTTTTGCTACCGATATTTGGGGACGGGCTGCATCTATCCCACAAGATCCGCGGATCGAAGGTGATGACCGCAAACATGGTAGAGGCGACGACAATGCAGAAATATGTGGCTGCCGGTGCGGCATGTATGGATGTGAAAAAGCCAAAGTTGACCAGTACGGAAAGAAGGGCGATGACAAAAATATCAAGCATTGACCATCTGCCGATAAAAGTTATAAAGCGAAACATTCTCGCGCGCTGTCTGAGTAATCTGATGCTGCTTTGTCGGCTGGAAAGCAGGAGAATGGTGAGGCCGACTATCTTGAAAACGGGCACCAGAACCGACGCGGTAAAAATGATCAGGCCTATAAAATAGGCACCATCTTGAAAAAAATAGATGATCCCGTCCATGATTGTCGACCGACTGGGTATACCGAGAAAATCGACCCGCATTATCGGCAGTAGATTGGCCGGAGCCAGAAAAATTGCCGATGTGAGCACCAGAGCCCAGGTCTTTGAAATGCTGGATGGATGTCTGAGGTGCAGAGGTTCTCCACAGCGTGGACATTTTTTGCCTTCAAGATCGGTCGGCGAAAGTTTGTGGCAGATATGACATTGGCTCAAACCCTGCATGGCGGCAGTAACAGCCGTATTACCGTCACCCTGGACCTGGACAGAGGTCTGCGCCCCGAGTTGAACTGTATCTTTTTGCCCTTTATTTTCAAGGGTATTCCAGAAAAATTCAGTATCGATGTTGGCAGCAAGAGCGATAGTGAGCAGGACGAGGGCAGTGAAACAAAAAATCCCGGTATTATATGAAATGTCGGTACTGTGTCCCATTTTGATGACCGTGACCATAATGCCGAGCAGGTACACTTCAACCATTGCCCATTCCTGTAGATGCAGATAGCTTCTAAAGAGCTTGGCCAGATACCATGGATATTTTTGCCGATAAAGCTGAAAGGAAATAATAAAGGCGGAGCTCAGCAGCACCAGCGGAAAGATGATAGCCGAGAGCAGGACCATAAACGAGACCAGGAAATAGTCGCTTTTATAGAAGTTCACGATTGAGTCAATAATATTGGCCGAGTCACTGAAACCAAATGATTCCATAGTCATAAGGGGCAGAAGTATTGCCGGGAGATACATGAGCAGGCCGGAAATGCTCAAGGCCAACGCTTTTATAATTGAATTGGTGGTTCTCCTGCTTATAATCTTGCCGCAACGGGGACAACGGATGGAATGTCCGGCGGGTGCCTCTGTCTTCTGCAAAAGCAGATCGCAGTCGGGACAAGCTGTAAGATGGTCAAAAATTTCAGAATGTGGGTGCACTGCAGACCTTTTTAAAACACAAGAGAAGGTACTAATCTCGGCTTATTTGCCTTTTACCGGGTTCGTTATATATATATAAGCATACTAATGTGAAGTCGATCGTTTGTCATATTAAAAACTATTGTTACCCGGGATTTGGGTGCGGCAGGTAAGGTGAGGGAATTGATAAAGGACATGAACGGGCTGGCAACTAAAAATAAATGGTTGAAGATAACAATTAAAACGGATCCTCTTTTGGTGGAATCGATCAGTGATTTTCTGGTCGGGGTGCTTGAAGCTGGGGTGGAGAGCGGTGCCCGAGATGAAATTCTCTACGGGACAGTCAACGCTTATATGCAAAAAGCCAATCTACCGCAGGATGAGGTGGAGAACATTCTCCGGCAGGTTGCAACGTATCTTTCTGAATTGGCTGGTATATTTAATGTTCAAGAACCAATCCTTTCTTCAACAATGATAGATGAAGAGGATTGGGGGAAAAGCTGGAAGGAACATTTTAAACCGTTTGCCATCGTACCGGGCCTGGTCATTGCTCCGACCTGGGAAGAGTACCGCCCGGCTGCCGGGGAAGTAGTTATCGTCATGGATCCGGGCATGGCTTTTGGTACCGGTCACCATGCGACAACCAGTCTTTCAGTGAATTTTATCCGGCAGACTCTGTTGAAAAGTGCCGGACAACGACTCCTTGATGTGGGCACCGGCACAGGTATTCTCGGTATGGCAGCATTGCTGTTCGGTGCAGGAGATGTCTTAGGGATAGACAACGATCCCGAAGCGGTTATCGCCGCGGAGCAGAATGTGCGGCGCAATGCTTTGCAGGATCGTATGCAGGTAAGCCTTGCTCCGCTGTCTTCGCTGCAGGAACCCTTTACCATAGTGGTCGCCAATATTGTTCATGATGTTTTGGTTGGTATGGCCGACGACCTGGCCCGCTTGACCGCAGACGGCGGTACACTCATTCTTGCTGGCATTCTGGCAGGAGAGCAGACCGGCAATATAATCGAAGTTTTTACTGCACGGGGATTCTGCCTGTCAGACGAAAAGAGTGCTCAGGAGTGGACTGCGCTGCGCTTTATAAAAGGTGAAAGTGGTAGGTAGTTTCCATCCTGAAACGCGACATTTTTTTCTCAATCGAGGCGTTCGATACATTTAACCGCAGGCATATAATTGATATCGAAGTCTCGCTATGCTCGCTTATCTCCGAGGATTAAATTTTGAGAACAACGAAGAGTCAGGGGGGAATGGCCGTTTCAGGATGGAAACTGGGTAGTGTTAGTCTGCTTGAGCAGTGCCTGGCGTCTGCAGCGGGGTAAGCTGGTAATCGGTATCGAAAATGATCCCCACCCCATCCACATCCCGGCGGATGACGATGCCGTGCGCGACGACCCAGATGTTCTGGTCGGTCAAGTTTCTCAAACTTTTCATGGAGAGGATGAATTGCAGCCTTTTCAGGTCGGATAGGTTGAGATTAAATTCGATTTTAATCTTGGCAGCCATAGGAAATTTATGGGCAGTTTGAATAAATGCTCCGCCGGAACTGATATTTGCCGCAACCGTATCTAACACCGGGGATTGATCTTCGATGTGTCTATATGATATTTTGGCTTGAAGGTTAAGAGAAAATCGTTTCTGTTCTCTTCGTTCAATCGACATAATATTTCCTCGATACCAGGGGGATGTATGATATATCCGAATACTGCATTGTTACTTCATATTTACGAAATGAAAGAGAATTTGTCAATTTCAACAGACGTATACCAAATTTAACCCTGAAAGGGATGGGAGCAGATGCGACGTTTTTTTTTCGATCCGAATTTGCGGGATGGCGATAGAGTCTTTCTCTCGGAGGAGGAATCGCACCATATTTCGAAGGTTTTGCGCCTGAAAAGTGGTGATGTCATTGAAATTCTTGACGGCCAGGGTGCAGTGTTTCGTGCGGTTATCACCAGTGTCGGCCGTCAGGTCGAGGCCCGGATCGAAGAAATCATCAGCCGGGAGGTGGGCATTGGTAAAACGGTCCGGGTATGGCAGGCGATCTTAAAAGGGGAAAAGATGGACACCGTGGTACAAAAATGTACTGAGCTGGGTGTCACCAGCCTGATTCCCTATCAGAGTTCCCGGTGTCAGGGAAAATTCGATCAGGTACAGAGTCGGAAAAAACACCAGCGGTGGCAGCGAATTGGTCTTGAAGCCTGCAAACAGTGTCGGCGCCTGCATAGGATAGATATAGAACCGCCGACAAGCTACGCCGAGTCGCTCAATAAAAATTCCGAGGACGATACCGCATTGCGGCTTTTGTTCTGGGAAGAGGAAAAAAACACCCGTATTGGCGATATTCCGGATATTGCCCAGGCCGCCTCTCTCGCCCTTATGCTTGGACCGGAAGGAGGCTTCACCCGGGAAGAGGTCGAGCTGGCGCGGCTCTCAGGCTGGCGTACCGTCAGTCTTGGCGACAGGATACTGCGGGCGGAAACGGCAACGCTCAGCGCCGTTTCCATAGTCCAGTTTCTGGCAGGCAACTTGTAATGGAACGAGATCTGTCCCGCGCGGGAATACTCACAACATCATCCGGGCCGATACACCTTGCTGAAGCTGAAGCGGGTGGCTATCAGGTCATCGATGTCCGCTCGGCCGGGGAATATCTGAGTGGAGCTATTCCCGGGGCGATCAATATCCCCTTGTTTGATGATGACGAGCGCAGTGTTATCGGTACCATTTACCGGCACGGGGGACATGAACAGGCCGTTGATCAAGGTTTTTCCTATGTGGAAAAAAAATTGGCCGAGCTCCTGGCTGCTTTTCAACACTTTCAATCAAAAGCCATCGCCGTATACTGTGCCAGGGGAGGAATGCGCTCCCTGTCGGTGGTCAATCTCCTGGTGCAATCCGGTTATAATGCCTTCCAGCTCAAAGGAGGGTATAAAAAATACCGCCAGGATGTTCTCGACTGTCTGCAGAACTTTGCCCCAAAACTCATCGTTATTCATGGACTGACCGGCACCGGAAAAACCCGCATTCTGCAAAAACTTGAGCCTGCCATAGATCTGGAAGATCTTGCCGGTCACCGCAGCTCTCTTTTCGGAGGTCTGGATCAACAGCCAAGCAACCAGAGAAACTTTGAGAGCAGATTAGCGCAGGTCGTGGTCTCTTTGGGAGAAGAGCCTTATTTCATCGAAGGGGAGAGCCGCAAGATTGGTCGAGTCTTTATACCGCAACCACTGGCGGCTGCCATGCAAAGTGCACTCTTGGTGAATGTCCATTGTAGCCTGGAAACCAGAGTCAGACGAATTATTGAGGATTATCCCGTGACAGATGAGGCTATGCGCAATCAGATCGAGACCATCCTGAAGTCCTTCAAACAGAAAATGGGCGCCGGTCAGGTCGAGAAAATGTGCCTGCTTCTCAAGAAGGGAGATTTGCCCGAGCTGGTCCGTATTTTACTTGTCGATTACTATGACAAAAGATACAGCAGGAGCATGAGCGGGTATCAGTATGTGTTGGAACTCTCTTCTGAGGATATTGCGGAGGCGGCGGCTGATCTTACCGATTTTCGGCGTACTCTTTTGTAGTCACGCTGTTTCGTAGAGTTACAGCCTGACGTAAAGATGAGCTCACAGAAGCCCCCGGCTCGGTATTCTCTAGGAACCGGAGCGTGCTGTTGTACATACCGGTTTAATGAGCGAGGAATCAACCCAGCCTTGCCTCTCTATTTCATCGACCACATACCTGAAAGAGCCGTGGCTTTTTTGTGGATAGACCAGGCGTCCTGCCGGCAGAATTCCGATCGAGGCCGATGACACAAATGGAGAGATGAGCAGCTTCACATCCGGGGCGATCACCACCGAAGGGTTGAAGTCCTGATAGCGGAAGAGAGTTCCGGCTACTCCCAGGCAGAGGAGTAAAAAACAACAGGCGCCCGCACTGATAGTAAACTGTCTGGTAAATCGGTATTTCATAGCGGCAAACAGATACGAGGTGATAAAAATAAGGGCAAGCAGAATCAGCACTGTCCACTGGTTGAGGTTCAAAATTTGGAAGAACCATTCTGCGGTGGAGGGTTCTTGAGGAAAGAGGCCATATTCTTTTTTAATCAGCTCGAGATTGCCGGCGATATCCGAGTCGGCAGGGGAAAGGCGCAAGGCTCTTTCGTAATTCAAGATTGCTCGACCGGGTTGTCCCGACAGGGCGTAGCTGTTGGCGAGATTGTAAAGCACTGCTGGGGCATACCCTACCGTTTCGGTTATCTGTTCATATTTTTTGATGGCCTGGTCATAATCGCCGCGGCTGTATGCCTCATTTGCTGCACGGAAGTGCTTGTCTTCGGCGGTCCCGGCAAGAACCGCTGTGGACAAGAGCAGGAAGCTCAACACTGTAGCAATCAAGAGAGGAAAGCCTGTGCCCTTCATGATAACTCCTCCAGTTCCTTTTTCAGGGTAATAAAATACTCCTGCATTTTTTTGTCCGTAAGCGAAGCACCACCATAGGCGGCCTCATCCGCCGTCCGGAAAATTTCAAGAAGATGTGTATGGTCGCTCAGTCGATTTTTGATATCGGCCAGGCTGAGAGCTGCCGGTTTGATATTCCATAACAGGCCGAGCTGGTTCTGGATGGCTGTTTTACTTAAGGAAAGAAAAGACGAAGCGTCTCCTGTCGCCTGGGCTCTTTCGATTTGTTTCAGGTCAGTTTCCAGCAGCAGTCTCTGCTTTTTTTGTTTTACAATTTCCGGATGTTTTTCGATATTTCGCTTGCGAAGAGTAAGCCCTAAGAGCGTGAGTAATATGACGATGCAGACGGCGCAGGGTATTAAAAACCAGGTCTTTTTGAACAGCGGAAGGATGCTTTCATGATAGGTTCCGGCCTCTAGATGAAGCGGAGCCAGGCCACCGATACTCAGTGCCGGGGGAGTCGCTGTTGCTGGCTGGGATTGCGCAGGTGCGGTGGGGGGAACAGGTCGCACGGCAGAAACGATGGTCGAGGCAGGCGGTTTTTTCAGATGAATTGCCAACATCTTACTGGTTTTGGTGACATAGCGTCTTTGCTGGGGGTCGAAATAGCTAAAAGAAAGCGGTGGGATTCCAGTCGCTGCTGCATTTTTGGCGACTATCGCCTGTTCAAAAATCTTGGTTCCAGCATACGTTCTTCCCTGTTCTGAGAATTTCGAGCTGGGGGAATAGGTCTTCCAGTCGGGATTTTCGGGAAAAATAGGGGCTTCTACCCGATCAAAATTGCCTGTACCAGAGATTTCCATAGTGAGCGTTATCGGTTCGCCAACCTCTACATCGATAGGCGTTGCCCCAACTTTTAAATCAAAATTGCCAATGGCGCCGGTGAAGGTTTCCGGTTGATCAGCTTTCGGCAGAGGTCGCACGGTAAAAACAACCTCGGGGCTGACTGAGACTATCGGCTTACGTTCGGCACCGCCAAAAAAACTATCTATGGCGGGGTCGTTGAAAAATGAATCGTCAAAAAAGCCGCTGCCGCCAAAAGGCGAAACTGCCCGTCTTTTCCGGGGGATAAGAAGGGTCGCATCTAGGGAAAAACTGATAGGGTGCTCGCCTGCCTTTACCCCGGACAGACTGGTTTCCCAGGTGAGAACATGGTACATTCGGCCTTGTACTGATTCCTCGGTCTGCTGCGGTTTATCCTGAAGCTGGGATATAACGACGCCGTCGCCATGAAGGGTCGGCAGCGAGTTGATGTCGGCTCTATAGGCCTGATTGAAATAGGCCTTGATGGTAAAGGGCACAATCTCCCCGGGGAAGTGGCTTCCTGTTGCCGAAATGCGAATGAAGGCTATCTCGCCGGCTGCTTGGCTCTTCGGCGCCGAATAACCACTGGGCTGCTGCCCTCCCTGAGTGACTTCAAATTGTATTGGCTGCGTTGCGTAGGATTCTCCTCCTGCTGTCACCTGCAGAGAAGGAAGCGTATATGTTCCAGGGGTGTCGGCCTGAACAAGATAGCTATGGGAAACAGAGGAAGAAATGTCTCCATTAACCACGCTGAACTGGCTCGACGTCCCTTGCTTGCGCAGCCGGATATGGTCGATTTCCGGCAATGCAATATCGGCCGAGCGGTTCGTTCCGCTAACCGTGATGGTCAGCCTTGCTGCCTCGTTCTGGGCAAAAGAAAGAGGGCTCAGCGAAGCATTGACACTCACCTCGGCTGAGGCTCGTGGAATAGCCGGACTACAGTGGCAGAGGCCGAGGATGGCCAGGCAGATAAGCGTTTGCCAGAGTATGAATTGTTGTTGTCGCATTACCAGTCGTTATGTACGTCGTTTTCAGTATTTTTACTGCCGGAGGGAACAAAATTCAGTTCACCTTCCTCATTTTTCAGGGCATTAAGCAGGCTCAGCGCCTCTTCTTTTGTCATCTTGCCGGCTTGCAGTGGTTCCGGACCCTGATCTGTCTGCCCGGTACCATTGTTGTTTTTCTCCGGCGACTTATTTATTGGTTCGGGTTTACCTGTATTTTCGGGTTCTTTTTGAGCCTGTTGCTGGGGTTGTTGTTCCTCTTGGCTATTTTTTTCTTTTCCGTCCGGCGAATCGTTGGGTTTCTCTGACTGCTCATCTCCAGCTTTTTGCTGGTCTGAACCAGGCTGCTGTTGGTTTTTATCCTGCTGCGCCGCATTGTCCTTATTTTGATCTGGCGAATCGCTCTTTTGTTGCTGGTCTTTTTTCTCCTGTTCCTGCTGTTCCTTGTCTTTTTGCTGGTTTTCCTGCTGTTTTTTCAGCTCTTCCAGCCGTTTTTCAATGATTTCATGATTGTGTCTGGCATCAGCGTCTTTGGGAGCGAGTTTTAAGGCTGAATCCAGTGAACTTAAGGCTTCCTGCCACTGGCCGATGGCTGTTTTAGGATCAGCCTGCTGCGCTTCGGCACCTTTCTGGTAATAGCTGTTGCCTCTATTGTAGTAGGCATTTTTCTGGAGCTCTATGTTGTCACTTTTGAGAGCCTTGGTAAATGCCTCGATAGCCTCGTCATACAGTTTGTTCTTGAAGGCGGCTGTCCCAGAGTTATAAAGCAGTTCCGGATCTTGAGGCGATTTTTCCAGTTTCTGCCGGTAATATTCGGATGCCTGCAGATAGTCCTGCTGGGCATAGGCATCTTCACCCCTGGAGCAATAAGCCCTGGTACTGAGACTGAGGCCGAGCAGCACAATAACCGCCGTTGCTTTGCCCATTTTTTTTCGTCGCTTGAGCCAGGCACGTACCTTTGTGATACTCGCCAGGGGCCGGATCGGACGACCCTTTTTTCTTTCGCCAAGCAGCAGCTCAAGGATTAGAAAAAAGAGTGCTGCGGCAAGCGGCCATTCGAACCGTTCCACGGGTATTTTTTGTCTGCGCTCAGCCAGTTCGTCTTTTGGGATAAGGGCTAGTTTTTGTTGATAGATGGTCTCCAGTCCCTCGCCACCTGTGCCCAGGGGAACATACAGCCCGCCTGTTTTTTCGGCAAGAGCCGAGAGGTTTTTTTCGTCGAGCCGGGAGGTGACAAAATTACCAGCCTGATCTTTGACAAACCCTTTGCCGTTTTCTGCCCCAACCGGAATGAGTTCGCCCTGGCTGGTGCCCACCCCAACGGTATAAATCGTCAACCCCACTTTGGCACCATTTTCTGCGGCCTTGATGGCATCACCCTCTAAGTTCTCGCCGTCGGTTACAATAATCAGAATTTTATGATTTGCCGTACTATTGAGGGTCTCGACCGCCATGTCGATAACCGACGCAATATTGGTGCCGCCCCGGGGAATAATGTCGGTTGTTACCGAGGCAAGTGAGTCGGAAAAAGCCTCGTAGTCAAGGGTCAGAGGACACATGAGATAGGCTGAACCGGCAAAAGGAATGAGCCCCACCCTATCTCCCTCCAGTTGCTGCACAAAATCGAGTATAGCAAGATGTGCCCTCTTCAAGCGGTTTGGTTTAATGTCTTCCGCCAGCATACTTCTTGAGGTATCGAGAGCAAAAAGCAAATCGATGCCTTTGCGTTTGACGTCGAGCCATTGAAAGCCGTATTGTGGCCTGGCCAGAGCTGCAAAGGCGAAAAAGACCGCCAGAAGGAGCAGAATATTTTTATACCCCCTCTTGCGTCCTGAGATATTCTGGGTCAGCCGGCCAATGAGCTGATGAGCGGCAAATTTTTCCAGGGCAGCCTGGCGCCTCTTCTGCATAAAGTGGAAGAGTAATATGAGACCAAAGCAGGCAAGAAGACCGATGAGTAACCAGTGTGGTTGGGCAAAGTCCATGATTTTTCTCTCTTAAGGCAACTTTTTTCGCGCCTGAAAAATTTCCAGACTGAGCAGGGCCAGGGCACCGATAACCAAATACCAGAAGAGTTCGCGATACGATTCAAATTTTTTAATAGTTCTCGTCGTTGTCTCCATCTTATTAATTTCTTCGTATATTTTGGCAAGGGATGCTGTGTCGGTGGCTCGAAAGTAGATGGCGCCGGTTTTCTCCGCCACCTTGGTCATGGTATCTTCATCGATATCAACCTTTACCTGGACCAGTCGGCGACGGCCGAAATTGTCGGTGACGGGCATTGGTGCCTCCCCGCGGGTACCGGCACCGATGGTATACACCTTGATGTTCAGAGTTTGTGCAGCTTCTGCGGCAATGAGCGGAGGAATCCTTCCGGCATTGTTCATCCCGTCGGTAAGCAGGATTAAAATACGCGATTTGGACTTTCTGTCCCGCAGCCGATTCGTGCCGCTGCCAATTGCCGAACCGAGAGCTGTGCCGTCTTCAATCATGCCTATCTGTAATGATTCAAGCCGCTTGCGTAACCAATTATGGTCAAGGGTTAATGGGCTGACCAGATACGGACGGCCGGCAAAGGCTAACAGACCAATCCGGTCATTGGGCCGCTGTTCAATGAATTCATCGACCACTTTTTTAACGACCTCGAGCCGGTTTGCGGGTCTGCCGCCGAGGGTGAAGTCCATCGCCTCCATGGAGCCGGAAACATCTACCGCCAGGAGGATATCAATGCCACTGGCTTCAATCTCGGTGGTGCTGCTGCCGAGTTGCGGCCTGGCGATAGCAATGATAAGTAGAAAAAGCACGAGCAGGCGCAGAAGGAGGAGGAAAGTACCTGGTCGTGTTTTTCGAACCCCGGCAAGTGACGAGGCGAGGGACGTGGATGAAAACAACAGCGCTGGAGCCCCACCGGCCCGGCCATAGAGATAGGCCAACAGGGGGAGTAGGGTAAGCAGCCAGAGCAGTTCAGGGTGCAGAAATCTCATGAGCTGCCTCGCTTGGATCGTTTCAATAATTTTCGTTGTAGCCTTGGTTTTGCCTGCTCCTGCGGCTCGGTCGGTTCGGTTTTCCTGATAAAAGCGATCACCGCCTCCTCCATTTTCTCCAGGTTACTGATATCCTGGGTGTGGTGGGCGAATTTGGCCATGTCCGCCTGTTCCAGGCAGAACTGCAGTTCTGCCTGATGCCTCTGCAGGGGAGCGTTGTCGTCGGTGTCCGCCAGTCTCTGCAGAAACTCGCCAGTGGTCTGCCGGGTCGACTTGATGGCAAATCGGGACTCGATGTAGCTGCGCAATATCTGGCTTACCCGGTCCATATAGGAAAGAGCCCGTTCCGGGCTGAGCAGCTTTCTTGCCTCGGCAAGATCCTGCAGCGCTCTCTCCCAGGGAGCAACAGGAGGGGGAGTTCGTCTGGTTCTTCTTTTTATAAGCCAGTAAAGTGCGGCCGCTGCCGCCAGAATCGCCAGGATAATCCCGGCCAGTAGCAGGTACGATCGCTGCTCGGTTATCAGAACGGGGCCGTGGATATCGTGTAACTCTTTGTCTTCTTTGTCTATGTTAGGGGTATGTGCTGTTTGGGCGTTTTGGCCGGGTTGCTGCAAAAGAGTCAGGGGTGCTTCACCGGTACTGGTGTTGTCGGCAAAAGTTGGCACAGGCCGCAAAAAGACGGCCAGCAAAAGAAAGATCAATATTCGACCGGTCATGACGCCCTCCCTTTACGAGCACTGAAAAAACTGAGCAGGGCGGGCAGATACGGGGTGTCAGTATAGAGATCGAGGAGGTCGATACCGGCTGAACGAAGGGCCTTCTGCACCATTTTTTGCCTGGTTTTCGCCATTTCGGCGTACCGCTTCCTGATCGTGGCATCGGCGGTATTTAAATCGACCTGGTCACCACTTTCAGCGTCTTCCAGGGTTATCCAGCCGACATCAGGGAGCTCGAATTCCCGTGGGTCCGAGACGATCAAAGCTATCAGGTCATGACGCCTGTTGCTGATCTGCAATTTTGGCTGCAACTCCTTCAGAGCTTCAGCGAAGGTATTCGGCAGGCAGAAATCGGAGATAAGAAAGGCCACACATTTTCTCTTTATCACCCGGTTGGTAAAATCGAGAGGGACTCGCAGATCGGTTTTCCTGCCCTTGGGCCCGAAAAAAAGAATTTCCCGGATGATTCGCAGGATATGACCGCGTCCCTTTTTGGGTGGAATGTAGAGTTCGACGACATCGGTGAAGAGCACAAGGCCAACTTTGTCGTTGTTGCGAACCGCTGAAAAGGCCAGTACCGAACCGACTTCCGCCATCATTTCCCGCTTGGAGCTGTTCACCGAACCGAAGTCGCCGGAGCCGCTGATATCGATCATCAACATGATGGTCAGCTCCCTTTCTTCGGTGAATTTCTTGATATGCGGGATACCGGTCCGGGCGGTAACATTCCAGTCGATGGTCCGGATATCGTCACCGGGGACATATTCCCGGACCTCATCAAAGTTCATGCCGCGGCCTTTGAAAACGGACTGATAGCTGCCGGCCAGGCTGTCGTTGACCAGCCGGTTCGTCCGCACTTCAATCTGCCGGACTTTTTTGAGGATCTCTCTGGTAAGTAATGTCTCCATGGTCGTTGTGCCTAAAATCAGGGAACCGGTACCGTATCGAGGATTTTTCTGATGATATCTTCGCTGGTAATCCCCTCGGCCTCCGCTTCGTAGCTGATCCGCAATCGGTGGCGCATGACATCCATTACCGAGGCTTTGACATCGTCTGGCGTCACATAGCCCCTGCCGGCAAGATAGGCGAGACAGCGCGATACAACCTTCAGATTGATGGTGGCCCTCGGCGAGGCGCCGGTTTCGATATATTCCTTCAGCTCTAGTTGGAAGCTCTGCGGCTCTCTTGTGGCATAGACCAGAGAAACAATATAGTCCTTGATCTTGTCGTCCATATAAATGGTATTGATGACCTTTCTTGCTGCGAGAATATCGCCGGGGTCGGTGACCGGAGTGACCGGCAGGGCCGAGTCGGTATGGTCGAAACGATCGAGGATTGTTCTTTCTTCAGCCCTGCTTGGGTAGCCGACGACCACCTTCAGCATGAAACGATCAATCTGTGCCTCAGGCAATGGGTAGGTACCTTCCTGTTCGATCGGGTTCTGGGTGGCCAGAACCAGAAAAAGTTCCGGCAGCAAAAAACTCTGTTCACCTATGGTCACCTGTTTCTCCTGCATCGCCTCGAGCAGGGCGGACTGCACCTTGGCCGGCGCACGATTAATTTCATCGGCCAGAATGAGGGAGGAGAAAATCGGCCCCTTTTTTACCTCAAAGGTCGTTTGCTGCGGGTTGTATATCTGCGTACCGATGATGTCAGCGGGCAGCATATCCGGGGTGAACTGGATACGTTGGAAGTCGGTCTGGATTGCCTTTGCCAGGGTTTTAACGGCGAGAGTTTTGGCCAGACCGGGGAGTCCTTCCAGCAGGAGATGTCCTCCGGAAAGGAGTCCGATCATCAAGCGCTCGACAAGGTGATCCTGGCCAATTATGACCTTGGCCAGTTCGTACTTAAGTGGTGCGATCCAGCGCGAACTTTCTTTGACCGCCTCGTTGATTTTCTGAATGGAACTGTAGACATCGGTATTCTGGTCAAGTGCTGGTGAACTCTGTAACGTCGAGGCGGGGGCGGACTGCGGTGTTTTTTCAAACATGTATATTCCTCAAATCGGCTGAATGCTAACTCGTTATATTCTGTGAATACGAAGAATGGAAAGTATACCCACCGAACATTGCCGAGATCTTGCACGAACATTACAAAGTGGTAATGTTGCCAATGCAGACAGATCCTTCTTGGTCCACAAGGGGCCTTGTTACAATGGTAGATTCTGGCTGTTTCTGTATTCATGGTACTCCAATGTGGTGAATGGTAACTATTCCTATCAAATTTATTGACAAAACAACAAATATTGGACATCCTAGGGCCTGTGAATTATCTGCAGTCGTTGTTGTCTGCAATCAACTGGGTTGTATTATAGTACCTTATCTGATTTTTTTTTGGCTTCTCGCAAGAAAAAATTTGGGTCTAAGCACTTAACAGCCCGGCATTTTTCTTATTTGCCGGGTGAGCCAAACTGCGGAATCTCAGTACAAATTTATTGTGCAGGCAGGGTTCCTAACTGTTCAAGCCACCTGAAGGAGCTTACATGAAAAAAGTACTTGTTGCCTATTCCAGTCGAACCAAAAAAACCGAAAAAATGGCCAATTACATTGCCGAAGGTCTGCGCATGACGGCCTGTCAAGTGGATGTGAAACCTATTTCTGCTATCGAAGATGAAGAAGGTCTTCGCGGATATGACTGCTACGTCTTTGGTTGTCCGACGTATCACAAAGATATGACTGGTGGCATGAAGCAGTTTCTTTTCAAAGCCGAAAAAGCCAATCTCGTCGGAAAATTCGGTGGAGCTTTTGGATCCCACACCCATAGCGGTGAAAGTGCACCCATGATTTTCGATACCATGCTGCATGTTTTCAAAATGGATATGACGGATCTTGGTCCGCTCAACCTTACTGAAGCAATGGTATTAAGCGATGAAGGGATGAAAGCCTGTCAGGCTTATGGCAAAGCTCTCGGGGAAAGATTTAATTGATCGAGAAGAGCAGCAATTCCGGCAACGCTTAA
>CBDTUM010000090.1:0-17842 GCA_965363495.1 uncultured Desulfopila sp. | reverse complement strand
CCGGCTTTTGATAGATGTTCTTCGAATATACATGGAGACGAGTGTGGCATAAAAACAGTCCACTTCAACAATTTAATATACTTTATGGCACTACAAAGTTCCTCAAAAATCTATCTGACTGATATATCGTCTTTTAAGCTCATGAGACTTTAAAAATGGCTGGTACAGAGCAGTTTGATAATAGTTCGCAAAAAGTTGGGTTAAGACAGGTAAATCGAATCTCAACGATTGGCTTTCACCTCATGTGGACATAACTACTGAATCTATGTTTCTCAATAGTCCATATACCTCCTGATATGGTTGACACACATAAATTATTGATATCATTACACCTAGGAAATTGTGTTAACCGTAAGATGTTGTGGGTGACAGACTTTAAAAATCTTATGTGTGTGTCACACCATACAATCTATAGATAGAAACTCCCTTCTTTGTCAGTAAAGCAAGATAAACTGAATCTATCCTGCCAAAGATTGTCTGAAAACATTTAGGCCTGGGTCACATTATCGTTGACTTTACTTATACCGCTTGCTGCTTCGTTGATGTTTTTGGATATGGCACACAATGGTCGCCAACAATTGATTTACGAGTTAAGATCTTTTGAAAGAAGATTGTTTTAAAACTTCGCCCTGCAGTTTTTTTTGCCTCAAAAAGAAGAGAGCGACTAATGGTGAATCAATGAGCAACTCCCAAAAATTTAGAAGGTTGGAATAACCTCGGAAAAGATTATTTGCCAGGCCTATTGGGGATTGAAGTCTTATCTGTTACACCAGATAACTTGACCGCGCGCATGAAAGTAACAAAACGACTCTGCGCGCCAAACGGATTTTTGCATGCCGCATCTGTTGTTGCACTCGCCGAGACAGCTTGCGGCTATGCAATGGTTAACAATCTTCCTGCCGGAGCACAAGGATTCACGACCATTGAGCTGAAAACCAATTTTATCGGCACAGCGTTGCAAGATGATGTGCGATGTGTTGCCGAATTGGTACATAAAGGTCGGCGCCGAGGTACCAAACGTGGATGGTTCAGCCAAGGAACTTCTGAGATAAGAGGAAACTGCACCAACATGACCTCGCACGGCTATAACCAAGCCCTTGTGAAACGCTTGTACCAGGCTATCCAGAGCAGTTCCAGATTCATTGAAAAAATTTAAGCGAAAATAGACCTCACGATCATACAACAAAAAAATAAGGAATTAAGCCATGACAGATCATAAACCTCTGGCCGGGATGAACATCTTAGCCTTCGTCGGCGATCTCTATGAAGACCTGGAACTCTGGTATCCCAAACTGCGATTTATCGAAGCGGGAGCCCAAGTTGTGGTGGCAGGGCCTGCTGCTGATGCCGTGTATAGCGGGAAAAATGGCTATCCATGCACATCGGATGCTTCGTTTCATAATATGCATGCAGGCGACTTCGATGGCCTGCTCTGTCCGGGCGGGTTTATGCCGGATAAGCTGCGACGTGAACCTCAAGTCCAACAGTTGATACGCGACTTTAGCAGTGCGGGAAAACTGGTGGCGGCAATTTGTCATGGTGGCTGGATGCTCATATCTGCGGGGGTCTATAAAAACATCCGCGTAACTGGTTCGCCGGGCATCAAAGATGATTTAATCAACGCCGGTGCACTCTGGGAAAACGCAGCTGTTGTTGTCGACCGCAATTTTGTCTCCAGCCGTAAACCGGACGATCTCCCGGATTTTTGCATTGCCTGTATTGATGTGCTCGGTCGACAAAAAAAATAACTCTGCAATTTTTACGTAAACAAGAAACTACCAGCTGTCCCTGTACACTCAGCGTCCCGAGCTGGACTGTACCTATTGAGGCAATTAATCGGCAAGCCTGATGCCGGTATTGTCGATTACAATAAGCCTTTTCTTATAGAGGGCGCCGACTGCTTTTTTAAAAACCTTTTTACTGACCCCGAACAAGGCGTAGACATCTTCCGGTGGGCTCTTATCGGTGACGGCAACTCTACCGTCGCATTTTTTGAGGGTATCAAGGACAGCCTGGGCGATGCCGTCAATATTTTGATATCCTGCCGGCTGCAGACGTAGATCAATTTTACCATCTTCCCGTACTTTTTTTACGAAGCCCTGCAACCGCTGGCCTATGACAAGCTTCTGAAAGACTTCATTCTTGTAGAGAATGCCCGCATGAGCACTGTTGACAACCACACTGTAGCCCAAGTCTGTCTCAGCATAGAGAAGAAGATCAACTTCTTCTCCCTCTGCGTATTTTGGAGGCTGGAGGCCAAGAAATTTATCCAGTTTTGCAGATGCGGCAATACGATTGTTGTTATCATTTATAAAGATGAATACCACATACGATTGGTTCGGTTTCATGCTGTCTTGTTGCTCACTTCTTGGTACCAGTAGATCGCTGTCCAGCCCCCAGTCCAAAAAGGCACCCGCCGCGCTGTTCGCCACCACCCGCAAGGTGGTAAATTCGCCAACCTGGGCAAATGGTTGCCGGGTGGTAGCCAACAGTCGTTCCTCTCTGTCGACATAAATAAAGGCCTTGATTTCATCACCTGGCTGGTACTTTTCGGCAGGATAGTCTCCCTTTAGGAGGATATCTCCCGATTCACCGCCATCAAGATAGATGATATTGCCCCATTTTTTTTTTACTGGGAGAGTATTTGTTTTACCTATCTGAGCCATTGTCATTTACCAAACAGTCCTTTGAGCAGGCCTTTGGCCTGTTCCATGTCTTCTTTTAATTTTTCCTTGCGCTCCGGGGGAATTTTTCCGGTCTTAATGATTTCACCGAGTTCCTTTTCAGTGGGCAGCTGATCTTTAATAAGCGACTCAAGATCGGGAGTGAATTTCGGTGCCTTAAAGGTGCCGCTGACAAGTACCGGAACGGAGAGACCGGCGCGCTCTTCTTCATCCCCCTGACCTTTGATGGTACCCACGATAGTCGGCTTTATTTGCATATCAAGAGCCTCGCTCACCAGATTGGCATCTCCTGTGACCGTCACCCTGATAAACGGTGATTGCAGGGTCGTTCCAGAGGTATTGATTAAACCATTAGTTATGGTGAAAGGGGCGTGCAGCTCGGCAAAATCAGTTTTCGGCTTTTCTCCCTGCTGCTGCTCAAGGGAAAACCCAGCCTTGATGGTTCGCGCCATTTGCGCAAGATCAATACCAAGCAAAGCACCATCCTGAAAACGCAGATCTCCTGTGCCGTTTAGGGATTTCTTGATGAGTACATCATTGTCACCCTGCATGCTGACGGCGACTTGTGCCGTGAGCATGCCCTCAATGATTTCCTTGCTCGCAAAATCCTTCAGCAGCGGACCAACCTGAACACCCTGAAGTGTAAGATTAAGTTCGGTCGCCGGAACGTTTTTCTGGAGATTGATTGTACCCGTCGCATCAATCTTGCCTTGGTAAAGTTCCGTTTCCACAGAGTTTATCGTGAAAAGACCAGATCGACCTGTGACATCCAGGACCAGATTACTGAGACTTCCGTTATGTACTTTGATTTTTGCCAATTTCAAGGTTGCTTGCAATGCCAGTTTTCTGAGCGGCTCGTAATCGATACCATTGCTTTTTTTCACCTGCCTCGAAGTACGCTTTTCTGCAACTGCCGGCACCGTTCCTTGCTCCTTAGCTACTTGCGTCTCGTCTGGCTCTGAAGTTGCTTTATTATCTGCGTCGGCAGGTGGCAAATAACGATCGAGATCAATTGAGTCGACGGCCAGGTTGACCGCAAGATCCGGGTGGGAAAAATCCTTGGCGGTCACCTCCAGGGTAATGGCAGAATCGTCCAAGAGAATTTTGCCATCCGACACCTTAACTTGGTTCGCATCACCAATAATCCTAGAATTAATTGCAATGTTTTCTAGCACTTGTGGATCAGCAGTAATCACTGGCAAACGCAAGCCAAGAGTAGCATACAATTTTTTAAGACTGAAGGGTTCTATATTAACGACCAGATTGTAGTTTTGTTTCTGCTTGATATCTTCAATATACCCGCTGGTCTTTATATTCAGAATTTCAAGAGCCTGCACCGTTAGATCCAGATCAATTTTTCCAGCTCCAAGCTCCGTCCCAAGAGGTCCGATAACACCTGCAACCTTTAACGGTTTCCCATCAAGCACGGCTGCCATTGTCATTTTGATCGGTTTATCGAGTGAGACATCGACGAGTTGCAGGGTGAAATCGGAAACCTCACGTTGCAGTTTGTTTTCCAGGTCATTGATCTGAACCCGACCATCGCTTATGGAAAATTCCCCGATCATAAGGGATTGCAAAACAATTTCCCCCTGCCCTGGTATATCCTTAGAAGACAATTGTTTATTGTTGGTCACAGGTACCGTAGCTTGTTCCCCTGCGGTTAGCGTGGATGGTTTATTACTTCGTACGAGTTTTTCCCAATTCCAGACTCCTTTTGGGTTCTTTTCGAGAAATATTTCAGGCCGCTGAACAACAAAACTGCTTATTTCAACTTTTCGTGATAGCAAAGGCAATACTTTTACATGGGCCTGAAAACTTTCGATTGTGACAAATGTCTTCGCGGTAAATCCTTCTGGATTATCGAGCTTGAGATCGGTAAAACCAAGACCGACCCAGGGAAAAAGAGACAGACTGATTTTGCCACCCAGGATTAATGGGTAGCCAATTTTTTCGGTGACTAATTGTTCAATTCTCGGCTTATACTTCTCAACATCAACAAGGACAGTGAGAGTTACGACAGCAGCAACGACAAGTAGGCCAAGAGTTGCAGCAAAGAGCAGGAAATACTTTAACGGTTTTCTCATTTTCTCCACCTGTCTCAAAATTATTATTCCCAGCTTTCTTCAGGTTTACCATGGTTTGACATATACATAGATACCAGCTCTCCTAACACGTATAAGACAAATCATCAAGAAGGCAATAAGCAGCCAACCAGCAGAATAATACGATCTTTCTGCAAAGAGAGAGTGGCCTTCCAGGAGACGCTCCATATCCTATGGACAAAGCCAAATGCTATAATTATGATATAACAAATCTATAGTTATGATATAACAAATATGGAGAGTCTCACCTCCACACAACGCATCTCATAAAACCAAACATAATATTGGAGTATAAGCATGAAACGAACATTGTCGCACTTTGTTGTATGTTCAGCCGTAGTCGTATCTCTCACCTCCTGTGCCGCTCTCGACAACAACCAGAAACAGGGTACCGCAGTCGGGGCTGGAGTGGGAGCAGGATTGGGAGCAGTAGTAGGCCAGGCTATTGGGCGGGATACCAAAGGTACTCTTATCGGGGCAGGAATCGGTGCAGCCTTGGGAGGACTGGCCGGAAACCAGATGGGCCGCTACATGGATAACCAGGAAAATTCACTTCGCAATGCCATGGCCAGCTCTGAATCAGCCAGCATTCAGCGGAGCGAGGACGTCTTGACTGCAACCTTCAAGGGAGAGACTTTCTTTGACCACGATTCCGCCGTGCTTTTGCCCGGAGGCTATACGGAAATAGCCAGGATTGCCAGAGTTCTTAATCAATACAATCAAACCCAGATTGAGGTGGGTGGCCACACAGATTCCACCGGATCGGAACAGTATAACCAGCAGCTTTCCCTGCGCAGAGCCGAAGCCGTGAGAAATGCCCTTGCACAGCAAGGTGTCAACCCGGCAAGAATACGGGCAGTCGGCTACGGCGAGAGCCGTCTTATCTCTTCCAATCCCGCTGTAAACAGAAGGGTTGAAATCACCATCGTTCCTCTTAGTAATTGATACAATTGCAGGCGTAAAACTGTGCACAAAACATCTCGTTACCGGATTAAAACGAGATGTTTTGTGCACATGCACTGGCGTATACATGCAACCGCTGGGATCAAAAAATTGCCGAGCAAAACGCAACTTTTTTGTTGCAGTAAAGCTCATACCCTCAGCAAAAAACAGACCCAACCACTTGAGCCTTTTACGCTTTTCATACATATGCAACTTGCAGGTTGCACTCCTTTACTCTTTTCTTTTTTAGCAACATCATTACATACTCTGCCTGCTGTACTTTTAACAGGAGCCTCTCGCGTGGTGCACGGAACTATTCAGTGCAACATTTTCGTGGCGAACCTTTGGCAAATGTCCGAAACGTTTTTCCCACCACATATTTTTCAGCAAATGAAATAACGGCAACTATTCGATAATTATATTATTATTAAATTTATCGTTATGCTACCAGAGGTATCGGCATAAAAGGTGCAGGTGGTTAGTCTGGAAGAAAATGAGACAACCTCTTCATACACTCAACAGGAGTCTCCCTTGCTGCATTTGCTCGTGCAAACCGCAAGCGCATGGGCACTTCTAGTTGTATAGAGTGCCAAAAAGAACCTCTGTCCAGCAAATGACAGCTCTTGGATTATCGGATACCTCCGGCGAGTACAGGAGCATGATGGGAACATTAAAGCGGCGAGCCCGAAGCATCGCCCCAGCGGCTCACTTACAATCGTCGAGGATAGCTTTTCATCTCTGCTTCCCGGCAATAGCAAAGCACAACACCAATGACAAGGAGCACCAGTAACATGGCGGAAATACTTGTATTAGATGATGTTCTCGACGCAGTGATTCTCGTCAAAAAAATACTGACGAAAAAGGGGCATACAGTGCACACCTTCACGGAAGAAGAGCAGGCGATTGGTTTTGCAGGTAAAAATCATATCGATCTGGCCATTCTGGACATCAAGCTCAAAAAAATGAGTGGCATTCAGGTGCTTGAACAAATAAAAAAGCTCAACTCTACAATAAAGGTCATCATGCTTACCGGTTATCCGACCATCGAGACGGCACGGGAAGCAATAGAACTTGGCGCCGGTGAATATTGCGTCAAACCAATTGATAAGACGGAATTGGAAGAAAAAGTAGCAGAAGTTCTCGCTCGCTGATAGCAGCAGGAAAATTAAGAAAACAGAAACCGAGGAGATTTGCATGAAAAAATCAGTCTATTCCATTTGTGGCATGTGCACAGTTCGCTGCCCCATCCGTGTGGAGTCCGAGGATAACAAGATCACCTGGATTGAAGGCAATCCGCATCTACTCGGCGGCGCCCTGTGTGCCAAAGGCACGGCAGGACAGGCGTTACTCGAAGACCATGAGCGGCCGCAGCAGCCGTTAATACGAGTCGGGGACCGCGGGGCCGGGCGCTGGCGGGAAGCCAGTTGGGAGGAAGCTCTCGATTATGTTGCCGATAAATTAAAGGACATTAAAAAGAATTATGGCCCGGAATCAGCGGTGCTCTCTTCTCGCGGCGGTCCATGGCAACAGATGTACAAGGCCTTCATCCATGCCTACGGCTCACCCAACTACACCAACCACGATTCTACCTGCGGCCGGAACACCCACCATGCCAGTTTGTCGATCAACGGAGTCGGGCGCAAGGGTTTTGCCTATGATATAAAAAATGCCAAGCACCTGGTCCTTTTTGGCCGCGACATGTTTTCTTCCCTGCGTATTGCCGAAAACATTCAAACCCTGGATATGCTTGATAAGGGCGGTCGACTCACCTATGTAGATGTGCGCCAGACCATGACCGGCGCAAAAGCGACCCGTTTTTTCCAGGTTCGTCCCGGTACCGATTATGCCCTCGCCCTCGGCGTTATTCACCAGGTCATCAAGAAAGGCTACTATGACAAGGATTTCCTGGCGCGTTATGTTACCGGCTTTGAGGAGCTTTGTACCTTTGTCGAAGAGTATACTCCGGCCTGGGCCGCGGGGGAATGCGGGGTTAAGGAAAAGGACATCCTCGCCTTTGTCGAAGAGATCGGGGCCGATCGGCCTCATGTTATTTTTCATCCGGGCTGGAACCTGGCCCGCTATAACGATAGTTTTTATGCCAGCCGGGCCATGCATATCCTCAATGTGCTGATGGGCAACATCGAATTAAAAGGTGGCCTCTTTATCCCGAAAGGTGCCGGCGATTGCGGCAAGAAAGGCATCCGCTCCATCGACTGTCCTAAACCGGATATCAAAAGAGGTGACGGCGTCGGCTGGAAATACACCCATTTCGAGAAAGGACCGGGGCTGGCCCATCTGTTTATCAACAACATGCTGGCTGAAGATCCCTATCCGATCAAGGCCTGGATCGCCATGCGTCATGACCCGTTTTCCGGCATACCTGATCCCGAAAAACAGAAACTGGCCATGGATAAATGTGATCTGCTCGTATCCATCGACACCAATTACAGTGAATTCGGCTGGTACAGCGATGTCATCCTGCCGGAATCGACCTTTCTTGAGCGGGATAATTTTATTGTCCAGCAAAAAGGTCTCAAACCGCGTCTTACCCTCAGAAGAAAAGCCGTTGAGCCCAAATACGACACCAAGTCTTCCTGGGAAATATTCACCGAACTGGCAAACCGCCTGGGCCTTCAAGAGACCTTCCCCTTCAAGACCATTGAGGAACTTTGGGCCTGGCAGCTTGAACCTACCGGCTATACTATGGCTGACTTTGATGCAAAAGGCTTTATTGAACTGTCGGCCGATCAGATCTTCTATGACCGCGACAAACTCGACGGCCAGTTCAAGACGCCAAGCGGCAAAATAGAGATTATCAGCGAGCTGCTCACCAAGACCGGTTTACCGTCACTTAAACCTTTTGTCAGCCCACCGCTTCCTGCAAAAGGCATGTTTCGTCTGATCTACGGTAAGGTGGCGGTTCACACCCAGGGGCATACCATGAACAACCCCATGCTCTCTGAACTGATGCCAACCAATACCGCCTGGATACACACTAAAAATGCTAAAAAACTAGGCGTGCAGACCGGAGACCTGCTGGAACTCTCTTCGGCGGACAAATCATACTGCGGCACGGTGGCGGTTCATGTTACCGACCATGTCCATCCTGAAGCGGTGTTTACCGTTCATGGTTTCGGCAAGGACATACCTCGCCAGACCCGCAGTTTTATGGCTGGAGTCAGTGACCAAAAACTGATGGTCGGTGCTCTCGATAATTGGGACCAGGCAGGTGGCTGCGTCAACCTCTGTGAGATTTTCGTCCATGTGAAAAAGAGTATCCGTAATACCAAGAGGAGAGTTGAACTGTGAAAAAATATATGCTCCACCTGAACACCCGGCGCTGCATCGCCTGCTATGGCTGCATGGTGCACTGCAAAATGAACAAAAATCTGCCGGTCGGCCCTTTTCTCTGCGACATCAGCTGTACCCCGCTGAAAATGATCGGTGGTGTGCCGAAAACAGAAATCACCTTCTCCGCCTGCCGTCATTGCGAAGACCCGCTGTGTGTACCGGTCTGTCCGACCAATGCCATGATCCAGCGGGAAGACGGTATCGTCTATATCGACCAGGAAAAATGTATCGGTTGCATGGCCTGCAAAACAGCATGTCCCTGGGATATTCCGGTAAAAAATCCTGATGACGGCAAAGCGGTGAAGTGCGATCTCTGCATGGACCGTATTGATGCCGGTCTGAAACCGGCCTGTGTTGCCAAATGTACCACGCATGCCCTCAAGCTCGTTAAGCTGGAAACGGTATAGCAACAAACATCCTGGCTGAAAAATTACATGCATATTGACAACAGCCATAAAGAGGGTGACTTCCTGAAGGTATTTCAGGAAGTCACTCGTCTTATCAGTATGGTCCACGACCCGCAGCAGGTCATGGACCTGGTTGTCCGACGTCTGCCGGGACTCCTGGAAGTAGATGCCGCCACCATCCGGCTGCTCGACAGCGGCACCAACACCTTTGTACTCGGTGCCGCCTGGGGAGTTTCTGATGAGTACCTGTCGCGCAGCACTATCGACTCAGAAGAGGTGATGTCGGCATTAATGCGGGGACAGCCGACCGCCAGAACAGGCATCGATGTCAGCTGCGACCACGACAGTTGCGCCTATATTTCCCGAGAGGGAGTAAAAAGCGCCATGTCTCTACCTATTCTGTTCAAGGGACAGGTTATTGGTCTGTTGCGGCTGCTGACCAAAGACACCAGGCAATTCACCGAGACGGAAATTGCTTTTGCCATGTCACTTACCGAACAGGTCGGCATGACCATCGCCAACGGGCGCATGTTCCAGGAGATGGATAATCAGGTACAGTTTTTTCGCGAACTCCGAGTGATTTCCAGGCTGGTCAACTCCACTCTTGATCTGGACCTGATCTTAAAAACCATCGTTGATAAGCTTCCGGGCATAATGGGGGTGAAAGGCTGTACCATCCGTCTTCTGCATCCGGCGACCAACCGCCTCGAGCTGGTTGCGGCTTACGGGATGTCCCGTGAGTATCTGGACCGAGGCAGCATCAGTCGGGAAGATTCGATCTTCAAAGTATTAAAAGGTGAACCGGTAGCCATTTATGATGCCCCCAATGATCCACGCGTTGACTACCACGAAGCAATAGACAAGGAAGGTATTAAATCTATACTGGCCATTCCGATCAGCAATGAACAGGAGATTATCGGCGTGCTGCGGCTGCTTACCGGTGAACATCACTGCTTTACCTCCATGGAGATCAATTTTGCGGTCACTGTCGCCGAAGAAGGCGGCAACGCCATCGAAAAAGCGCGTACATACCGGAAAATCACCCTGCTCTTCAACCAGATTGAAGAGCATGAACGATTTCTACAGACCATTCTCGACTCATTATGGATGCAGCTTCTGGTTGTCGATCCGGATAAACGGGTCATCATGGTCAATAAACATCTTCTTCTGTCAAAAGGTTGTACCGAGGCGGAAATGCTCGGCCGTCACTACCAGACAGTCTCTTCCTGGAGCGGTGCGGAAACGGCAGTTTGTCCGGTCAGTACCGTGCTCAACAGCAAAAAACCAATAACGGTTTTCGACCAGCTTGATGACGGATCCGAGCCAAAATGGTTCGAGCGCCATCTGGCACCGATCCTCGATAACGATGGCAAGGTCAGTTTTGTCGTTGAGGCGGTTCGCGATATAACCGACCAGAAGTTGCTGGAACAAGAAAAAATGGAACGGATGAAGCTCCAGGGAGTAATCGAAATGGCCGGGACAGCCGCCCATGAGTTGAACAGCCCACTATTTGCCGCGCTTGGTACGGCGCAGCTGCTGCGGGACGATCTGGAGTCTGAAGAGATGATTGCCGAAATGGACACAATCATCCGCAATCTGCAGGAGATGTCTACCCTCACCCGGAAAATGACGGCAGTGACCGGCTTTGAAAGCCGGGAATATGTCGGCGAGACAAAGATTTTACATTTAAAATAAAAAGCAACAACCTCTAGAACCTCACTCACCACCGTAAAAGAGACCGCCAAGGCCCTGACCAGGCTCAATTTCACCTTTGAGCAAACTGGCGAGTTGCTCGATGCCCGGCTTATGCGGTATGATAAAAACAAAACAACCGCTCGTCTGGATTAGGTGAGTCGACTGCTCGGGGCCGTTCGGCCGCTCGACATGGTTCTGGCTCATGAACATATGATACTGTCCATGGTTGAAGAATTTTTTCAGGGAAAATATGACTTTTCAAACGAAGAGGAAGAACTGATGGGCGCTTATCTTCTCACCTGGGTGACCAAAAATCTGGCAGTCGGCGCCGCGCCAATGTCTTATGAGGAATTGGCAAACCTCAAGGAGCAGGGCATTGGGGCAATCGTCAATCTTTGCGGCGAATTCACCGATCTGCATACGATCGAGAAAGATGCCGGGTTCGAGGTTTTCTGGCTGCCCATTCCGGACGAAACAGCACCCAAGATGGAGGCCATGGAGAAGGGACTCGAATGGCTTGATGAAGCAATTTATCTCGGTAAAAAAGTTCTCGTTCACTGCCACCACGGCATCGGCAGAACCGGCACCTTCGTCACCGCGTATCTGCTGCGACGCGGTTTAGGTATGAAAAAAGCAGGCAAAGTACTGAAACCGACCAGGGCAAACCCAACTAATTTTTCTCAATGGTGGCTCCTGCGAAAATTTGGCAAAAAAGAAGGTCAGCTGACGCTCAGTGAGCCAACTCCGGAAAACAGAAACAGCGCTGATCTGAGCGAATTCTATACCCGCTATGAACAACTCATGGAAAGAATAGACGCCTTGACTGCACCTCCTTCTCCACAATGCTGTGCCAATGCCGGTTCAGAACCGTGCAACAGGACTTTTTCTCTTGAGCTCATTGAAGCGCTCTACTTAAACAACAAGGTGAACATCAGTCTGTCGGCAGAACAGAGAAAAGACGTTATCAACCTGGCAAAAGGGTTTAAAAAGGAGTCCCCGGCAGAAGATTCGACAACTGATACTGCCGACACCAGTAGACCGGTTAATGAGCTCACCAAAGATAATGCACCGGATAAGCAGGGCCCCGGCTGTCCTCTGAATCAGAACAATACCTGTCTGCTCCACAAATCCAGACCCGTTCATTGCCGACTCAAGGGTTTTTCCCCCGATGCCGAGAGTCTCGCCGCAATCAACAAAGAACTCGCCCAGCTTTCCCGAGAGGTGTATCAGGCTCTTTTTGGTCAGGAAGCCGACCAGCCCCCACCGGCGGTGAGTTTTTCCGACAGTGTTTCCGGCAAATTTATCCAACAGTATTTCCAATATCTCACCACCAGGAAAGTCTCCGATGAAAAGCCCTGAATCGCTTAAAAACGGAGACGGCCGCAAACTGGTGATGATCGTCGACGACGAACCCGACATGCTGTCCATGCTGCGTTTAGTCATCGAAAAAAAATGCAGCTGCGAGGTTATTTCTGCCCGCTCCGGGCTTGCCGCCCTGGAGCAGTTGCAAAAATACCGACCTGAGGTGGTTTTAAGCGACATCAATATGCCTGATCTGGACGGCCTGGAACTGCTAAAAAAAATCCAGAAACATGACGCGACAATCTCCGTCGTGATCATGACCGGCTACGGCACCATCGACTTGGCCGTCCAGGCCTTAAAAGATGGTGCCTATGACTTTCTGCAAAAGCCCTTTGACAAAGACCATATCGCCAGGGTGATCCGCAACGGCCTTGAGCGGACTGCGCTGTTGCGAGTCAACGATCAACTGCGCGAAAAATTGAGTAATCTGGCACAGCCAGAGGGCTTTATCGGTCAGAGTCCGGCCCTCAAACGGGTACTGGATCTTTTGGCCCGAGTTGCCGACACTGATGCCACGGTGCTGATCCGCGGCGAAAGCGGCACGGGTAAAGAACTTGCCGCTCGAGCCCTGCATAACCTGAGCAACCGTAAAAAACGGCAGATGATCACCGTCAACTGCCCTGCTTTGCCGGAAAACGTTCTGGAGAGTGAGCTTTTTGGCTACAGTAAGGGGGCTTTTACCGGGGCGATGCAGGATAAAAAAGGGCTTTTTCTCGAGGCCAACTCTTCAACAATACTTCTTGACGAGATCGCCGATATCCCGGTTTCCATCCAGACCAAGTTACTGCGGGTTCTGCAGGAAAAGGAAATTCGGCCCCTGGGGCAGAATAAGACGATGAAGGTCGATGTCCGTGTTGTCGCCTCCACCAATCAAGATCTGGAAGCCAAAATTCGCATCGGGGAATTCCGGGAAGACCTCTTTTATCGCCTCAATGTCGTCAGCGCAGTCATGCCAAGTCTTGAGGAGATAAAAGAAGATATCCCGCTGCTCGTGCATCATTTCCTGGCCCAGTTCAAACGGCAATACGACCGGGAGAACCTTGTCCTTTCCCCCGATGTTCTCCAGTATCTCTATCAGAGAAAATGGCCGGGGAATGTTCGGGAACTGCAAAACAACATCAAGCGAATCGTCCTCCTTGCTGTCGGTGAGCGTGTTGATCTTGTCGATGTCACCAGCCCCGACGACAAGAACAAACCTACCGAAACTAACAATGGAGCAAGTCTCTACGCCTTTGACTACAATGACGCCAAGGCGGAAATGCTCAGCCGGTTTTCGATTAATTATCTGCACAATCTGCTCACCAAACACGAAGGCAATGTGACCAACGCGGCAGCTGGCTGCGGGCTGGAGCGGCAGGCATTACAGCGGATCATGCGCCGCTACGGTATCCTTTCAACCGATTTCAAGGCAAAATAAAATTGATGGCCATGTGAGGCAATTTTCAAGAATAATGAACTTGTAAAAACCTCAAATATGAGATGGTTAAGTAGATAAGCGCAGACTTCGAAAAACTTCATATTCGAGGCGTGTGAATTTTACTATTATTTCGGCGTACTAAGGTACGTCGTAATGATAGTGAAATTCGCAACAACGAAGAAGATGAAGAATTTTCACAACACCATCAAGAATGGCGACGCCAGCCGTGCAGACCCCAGACAATTGACAGCAACCCGAGCACGGTAAAACCGGCTGACGTCCAGGCGACTGCAGTGATTCCGCCAATTTTCCAGAGAGCACCGCCGATAAGCACACCAATCATCCGGCCGATACCGGAAGTGGCGTAGAAACCGGACATCATCGTCGCTCGAGCTGTGGGCATCAGCTCGGTACTAAGAGAAAAGCTGGTGACCATGGTGAATTCAAAAGTCAAAAAGACACAGAACAAACCAGTCATCGCCAAGGGTAAAGTCCGACCGATGAAGGGCAGAGCCAGATAGGCACAGATCGCCAGGCTGAGTCCTACAATGATCGCTCTTTTCAACCCCATTCGGTCAGCAATCATTGCGGTCAATGATTCACCCGCCAGTTCAGCAACACCAATTGCCACCGTACTAAAACCAAGGGTGACGAGACTGACCAGAAAATCCTGTTCAAACCATGCTCCATAGATCACGAATAGACTATCATTGGCGATGGATATCCAAAAACCGAAGGCAAGCATGCCCGCTGCTGGACGGATCCGCAAAAGTTGTTTAAGGGAGCCCAATAGATGCACCCTCTCTGGTTTTAATCCGGTGCCTGGCTCGTCCGGGGGTATCACCCGGGTGATGGATATCCAGCCTATAACTCCAAGAAATGCCAAAATAAAAAATAAGTTACTGAGCCCGACATACCCGAGAATAAGACCAAGTGCCGGAATGCCGATCAGAGTGCTGCCTGCCCAGGCAGTTTCCACAGCACCAATCACCCTGGCCCGTTGTGTAAAAGGTACATTACGACCAATAAAGGCCTGAATAGCAGGATCAAATACTGTTTTACCAAAACTCGCCACAACCAGACCAACAAACACCGGCCAATAGGTCGGTAACAGGCCGCACAGCATCATTCCCGCGGCAAGCAGCGCAAGACCGGTCCGCATCATAAAGCGATAGCCGATCCTATCCGCCAGCGGACCACTGAACAGGCCCAGCAGCGAAGTCATCTGGCTGGTGGCGATTATCGAGGTAATTGCCGCCAGTGGCACATCAAGTTCCCTGCTGAGGGCCGGAGCAAAAGGATACATAAAGCGCCTGCCCGTATTCAGTAACAGCCTGAAAAAGGTAACCGCAACTATCTGACGAACAAGGGGAGATGTCATTTCATGGCAGGCTTATTGAAAACACACAGGTCTTCTGCTTGCTGGCATTTGGTCAATTTGGGCATCGATGTCATTTCCTGACGGAATTATTAAAATGAATCCGTCTTGATCACAACCAGGGTTATATCGTCGTTTTGCGGTGTTGCCCCTCTGAATGCGTTAATTTGCTCAGTGATATTATTGAGTATCGCATCCGGCTGCAAGTCACTATTGGCAGCGAGCAGCCGGCCGATACGATCTTTGCCGAATTGCTCCCCGGCTTCATTTTCAACATCCCAAGCACCATCACTGCCGATGAGGATGAGTTGCTCTGCATCTGGAACCGGCAATTCGTTGTACTCAAAACGGTAATTGACATCAACCCCCAAAGCCAATCCATTTCCTTTAAGCTCAGAAAACTGACGACTGCCCGGACTATAAACAATGGCTGGATCATGACCACCCCGCACCCAGCGTATGGTATTCTGTCTTCGGTCGACTTCCAGATAAAATAGAGTAACAAAACTCCCCGACCTGCTTGTATCCCTGCATAAAAGCCTGTTCACATCATTTATTATTTCGTCCAGGCTACCCAGCAGATCAACCCGGCAACGAAGCAGCGCTCGCACCGTGGTCATGAGTAAAGCTGCACCAATCCCGTGGCCGACCACATCTCCCACAACCACCCCGACTTTCTTATCATTGCCGGAAAAGGTAATTATATCGAAATAATCTCCCCCTGTTTCATCACAATAAAGACTTACCCCTGCTGCCACAATCCCTGCAGCCGAAAATCCACCGCTGGGCAGGAGGTTTTGTTGCACTTCTCTGGCCACATTTATGGCAACTTTCATGGCCAGACGCTGTTTGAGCTGCCCGGTCATTTGGTTAAAACTGCGGGTCAACTCTCCGACTTCATCATGGCTGGTAATAGTCAGCGGGGGGCCAAATTCACCCTTGGCCAAATCATCGGCTGCTGCGGAAATTGTTTTTATTCGGGTGGTTAACCTATTTGTTGTCTGCCTAATAAAGATCAAAATAAGCACAATACCAATGGTAACAGCAAGGAAATAGACAAGTTTGAAGCGGATGATTGGCTGGAGTACTTGTTCCCCGGGGGCCATTATCACTATGGCCCATGGAGCTTCAGTCAGATGATAAAAACCACTTATCTCTTCAGGCGGGGATCCCGGACCGAAAACTGTACCGGAATTGTTTTCCCGAATCGCCGCCAGGGTTTTTTTTTCAAGCTCGTTGACAGTGCCGAAAGCACGCATTGGGAAATAATCTTCAAGTTCTAACTGGGAGGAAGTGCTGGTCAGGACATTCCCTTCGCTATCGAGTAAATAAGCCTTGTTGCTTTTCCACCAGGGCGAGTTGACAATCTGACCAATCAATTGATCAAAAGAAATGATAACCTCAACCCGCCCAACAACCATGTCATCTTTGTCACTTACCGCCGAAATTAACGACACTGTCCGACTATTCAGTTGGCTGTCGTATCTGGGCGTGCCGATTTCAAATCGTTCCAGACGATGTCCGTGCATCATCCCCATCGTCGATTGCATCTCCATGGGAGACGCGGTTTCCTGCATACGATCTTTTGTAGGCCATTCGACTTTTACCCCGACGACGCCCTGAAGTCCTTTTATTTGCTCAATAATATGATTAAATGTTTTTCGATTGGCATCCGCGCCCTCGACACTCTGGAGCAAAAGAAGGAGATCCTTAGGTCTTCTGAGCTCCATATCGATAAAATGGGCCGTTCGCTGTAATTTTACAACTGCCGTCTCTCCCCACTGATTCAGGAGAATATTCCGGACAAATAAAAACCCGCTGCCAGAAAGAGTTAAGAGAAGCAGAAGGGTTGGAGTCAGGATAAAGAGCAAGGTTCGCTGTTGCAGACTTCTGGGCTGAAATAGCATAATTTCATGGACCTGATGTAGCTGATTGAGTAAAAACCATTGCCCTGCGAACTCTTAGCGTATCCCCAGATTACGGGTGATGATGCCCATAACCGAATAAACGAGTTGAGCCGCGGCGAAATCGGAACCATGATCGCCCTCCCTCGGGGCCAGCTCAACCAGGTCAAAACCAAGAACCGTCCTCCCGGTGATGGCTCGTTCCAGAAAAGTCAGCGTCTGGTACCAGCCCGGTCCGCCGGGAACGGGTGTTCCGGTTGCACCGATAACCGATGGATCGAGCCCGTCCACATCAAGCGTCAGATAGATATTTTGTGGAAAGTCAGGCGGCAGCACAAATTCAGCAAGATTGGTTGATGCAATCGCCCGAGCATCGAGATGGTGTACTCCATGCATGCGACGGTAATCGACCTCTTCCCGACACAGAGCCCGGACACCAAACTGAAACAAACGACAGCCGCATTCCTCGACAGCACGGCGCATGACGCAGGCATGGCTGAAGCGAGAGCCTTCGAAGCTCGCACGCAGGTCGGCATGGGCATCGAGCTGAATGATGCCGATCGGCTGGAGACAGTTTCGGTGGAGAGTCCTGATCGG
>CBDTUM010000089.1:0-18155 GCA_965363495.1 uncultured Desulfopila sp. | reverse complement strand
GCATTGCCGCTGTCGATGATGCAGAAACTTGTGTCATGCATCCCTACATCTTCGGGCCGATAAATTGCCTCTATGACAGAAGCAAAACGCTTGTTTATGGTTTTACGCCGCAATTTAAATGTCGGGGTCACTTCACCTACCGCGCCGATAAAGTCGCGTGAAAGTAGAGTGAAACGACGGATTTTTTTGTGGTTCGGCAGCTCCTGTTGCATGCGGTCGATACGCTGCCGGATCAATTGGAGGATCTGGGGGTGATTGACCAGGTCACAGTGGTCGAGAAAATCAATTTTTTTTAGGGCCGCATATTTCTGTAGCGCCTCGAAATCTGGAACGATCAACGCAGTCAGGTAGGGCCTGCGATCGCCGTGGACCATGGCAGTGCTGATATAGCGGTCCGTTTTAAGAACGTTTTCAATCTCCTGCGGGGCAACATTTTTGCCTCCGGCAGTCACAATCAAATCTTTCTTACGATCGGTTATTTTCAGATAACCGGCGGAATCGAGTTCGACAATGTCACCGGTATGGAACCAGCCGTCCATAAACGCTTCTGCCGTTAGTTCCGGCAGTTGCCAGTAGCCTTGCGAAACTACCGGACCCTTGACCAGGAGTTCATTGTCCTCTGCTATCTTTACTTCTACATTGGACAGTATCGGGCCAACGGTTCCCAGCCGGTGGTGGCCAGGATAGTTGACCGCAATGACTGCAGAGGTTTCTGTGAGTCCATAGCCTTCATAGATCGGGATGCCAGCGGCTAGGAAAAACTCGGCGATTTCTCTGAGCAACGGGGCTCCGCCTGAAACGAAGAAGCGGAGTCTCCCGCCGAGCCGTTCCCGCAGTTTGGCAAACACCAGTGGTGAAAAAATGGCCATCGACAATTTCAATCCCGCACCAGGTTCGACGCCGCGTTGATGGCAGTCAGCCCGTGCTTTACCAGCTTTTAGGGCAAGGAAAAAGAGCTGTTTTTTTATCCAGGGCCCGGTGGTGACTCGTTCTAGAATTCGACTGTACATTTTTTCGTAGAGTCGCGGTACGCTGGTGACGATTGTCGGTCTTATTTCTATTAGATTAGCCGGTAAGGTATCGATACTCTCAGCATAGGCGATGGTCGCTCCCTGATGGAGCATCATGTAGTAGCCGGCTACTCTTTCGTAAATATGAGAAAGTGGCAGGAATGACAGGCACTCATCAGCATCACTCACCTGGAAGAGCTGGCAGATGGCTTCGATATTGCTGAGAATATTATCGTGGGTAAGGATCGCACCCTTTGGCGTCCCGGTTGTTCCGGAAGTGTAGACCAGCGTCGCGATCTCATCTCGTTTACCTGCCGCAAGAGACATGTCAAAAATCTCCGGTTTTGCATTTTCCCCCAGATTCTGAAATTCTCCAATCATCATGACTTGAGGGTGGTTCAATTCACCCTCTAACAGAATAATCTTCTCCAGTGCGGGCACATTCGCAATTTCGGCTATGAGTTCTTCGACAAAATGAGAGGAGTGGGTAAAGAGGAAGTGGCTTTCTGAGTCGTTAAGGATATGGAGAATTGTTTTGAGCCCCTCGGTATGGTACACGGGGACTGTTCGTCCGCCAACGGCCATGATCCCCAGGTCTGCCCATGCCCATTCGGGACGGTTTGGAGCTATTATGGCTGCCTGTTGCCCTGCTTTGAAGCCAAGGGCAAGAAGGGCAGACCCATACATCCGCACCTTGTCAGCAAGCGTGTTCCAGCTGATATCGTGGTAGCGCCCTTCCTGCTTGCGCCGCATGACCGTTCGACTGTTGAAGCGTTCGCACTGACGTAAAACCATTCTGGGTAGAGTGTCTTTCATGGTCTGAGCCTTTTCTTCAAATTTATTCGGGGAGGGCGGTGATAAGTAGTCGCTTTCTAAGGGAGGGAGCACTGCAAAAGGTTCTTCCACTCAGAGGGGGAATAAATTATACGTAAAATCTAAGCAGTTAGCGCCGTTTCCGCAAGGAAAGAACCACGTTCCCTGCGAACTTTCACATCATTTAAGTTCAGCATACCCCCTTTTGGGGCAGTATAAGCTCACTGAAGCTTGAGATTTTATTGAGTTGTGGTTCCCACTTCGATCAAAGCTGCGGGTCAATATGCCCCGGTCCTCCGCAGTCAGGAGTGTAACAGCTGACATCTTTAAAGGCACAGCGTCTGTTGCAGCTTGGACATATCTCTGGCGGAGTGGGGGTTTGAACGGTATTCCCACATTCCAGACATTTCCAAAAAGGATCCATATTTTTTGCTGCTGCTGTTTGTGTTTTTTCAGTCATAATTTCACCCTTTATCTGTTTTAATTACCTGGGCCGTCCCAGGGGATCAATCCTGTCGAGGCAAGCGTATGGATAGCAACAGCTCGCTGTTTCATACCAAATCTGCAGGTGATCCGTCTCTGCCATTCATTTTCTTTTTAGTTTTTTCTGGCTGAGTCCTGTCTTAGGTTCTTTAAACAGTAAGAATAAGCCCAGGCGATGACAAGGATTGAAACGAATTGGTGTTTTTCCAATAAATGAAAAGTGCTCGAGAGGGGGATCTCGTGATGTCATAATTGCAAAGGTTCGCCTATGCAGAGAGGGGAGTGCCAGAATGATTATTTTGTTCAGTTAGGTATCTTAACTTGGAAAATCTGGTTGCCATTTGCTCTAGGCAACTCATCTTCAGCCTGAGAGTATCAGATATTGCCTCACAATTTCTGGTCCCAATATGGGCGACTGCCGTAACACTTACTAAAGTAGTTGATAAAAACTCTGACTTTGGGAGCGAGTAATCGTGAGCTGGGATAGACAGCCCAGATGGCGGCCTCGGAAACTAATGGGTAGTCTTGCAGTATCTGCACCAAATCCCCTCGCTCCAAGTGTTGATAGACACACCATGTAGCACTCATTGCAATACCTAATCCATTGACACAAGCATCCCGGACAGCTTCCCCATGATCGGTTCGAAAGCGTCCTTTTATTTTAGTGCTCAGATGGCCGTCGGGCGTCTCAAATACCCAGTTTTCAAGGCCCGTAATAGCAATGCATTGATGATTACGCAGATCATGCGGTGTATTTGGCTCCCCAAATTTGGCAAGGTATTCCGGGGATGCACAGACAATGCGGTTGTCGGTTGCCAGCTTGCGAGCAATCAAGGTTGAATTCTTTAGGTCTGCATTACGAATGGCTATATCAAAACCACCTTCAACCAAATCGACTATTGTATCGGTTAAGCGTAAATCTATAGAGATGTCAGGGTAGCGTGACAGAAAGTCCGTTAATGCCGGCATCAAATGCATGCGGCCGAAAGAAGAAGGAGCCGTGACCCTCAAGTTCCCTTTCGGTAATGCATCCCCGGCACCAACCGATGCACGCGCGGCCTCAATGCTGGAAAGCACTTCTTCTGCGTGAGGAAGAAAGGCCATCCCTGCTTCTGTCAGTGATACTTTTCGAGTGGTCCTATGGAGCAGGCGAACGCCAAGCTCTTCTTCAAGTTTGCTTATATGTGCACTTGCTACCGCAGGTGACAAACCGAGTTCTTTGCCAGCCATGCTGATGTTATTGGTCGTGGCCACCCATATAAATAGTTTGAGGTGTTCAATATTCATCTTCGATTATCAATATAAAATATAAACTGATTCTTTTTTTTACTCTATTATCATTAAGTACATTGGCAATTATAGTTGGATCGTGCAATTAAAAAACCAACAACCTCGAAAATTTTCTACCATCTGCAATCCGAGATTGTCGGACATTGACAACTTGAAAACAAACACATTAGGCACAAACAAGGAAGGAGACGTAAGAATGAAAGCGATAGGATACAAGCAGGCAGGACCAATCACCGCACCTGACGCCCTGATCGAATTTGACGCGGATAAACCGGAATTAGGGCCGCGTGATCTGTTGGTCGAAGTTAGGGGTATCTCGGTAAATCCAGTGGATGTGAAAGTCCGCACTATCCCTGAGTTGGGACCAGAAAAAGGTCAAACTAAAATCATTGGCTATGATGCGGCAGGCATTGTTCGGGAAGTAGGCAGCGATGTCAGTACATTTAACATTGGTGATGAGGTCTATTATGCCGGTGATCTCACCCGGCCGGGCACCAACTCCGAATTGCATGCTGTTGATGAGCGTATTGTCGGGAAAAAGCCTAAATCCTTGGGTTTCGCTGAAGCAGCCGGGTTTCCCCTGACCTCCATTACGGCCTGGGAAATCCTGTTCGACTCGTTCGGCCTCAAGGAAGGGGAAGGCAAAGGCGAGAGCTTGCTGATTGTCGGTGCTGCAGGAGGTGTCGGTTCAATCCTCATCCAACTCGCCAAAAAGCTCACAGGGTTGACCGTGATCGCCACTGCATCCCGCCCGGACACAATTAAGTGGGTCCAAAAAATGGGTGCCGAGCATGTGATCAATCACCATGAATCCCTTGTTGAACAAATCAAGTCTCTGGGGCTTGGGCCACGCTATGTCGCCAGCCTTAATGGAACAGAGGGACATTTTCCTGCCATCGTCGAGCTGATAAAGCCCCGGGGGCATATCGCACTGATCGATGATCCTCAGTCCCTGGACATCAATTCGATCAAGCTCAAGGCTTTGAGCTTGAGTTGGGAATTCATGTTTGCGCGCTCAATGTTTCAAACGGAAGACATCGAAAAACAGCATGAACTGCTGAATCGGGTGTCGGAGCTTATTGACGACGGCACTGTGCTCTCCACGGTGACGAACAATCTCGGTAAACTCAGTGTTGCAACGCTCATAGGAGCCCATGTGCAGCAGGAGAGCGGTCGTGTCATCGGTAAGAACGTACTCGACGGATTTGCTTCTTAGAAGGCAACAACGATCTCGCCTGACAGTCTTGCGCTGACCGTAACAAATTTCTCTCTATTAGGGAGGCAAAACCATGCTAAAAACAATTCTTGTTACAGGGGCCACTGACGGTATCGGCTTAGAAACAGCCAGGATGCTGGTCTCCTTGGGCCATAACGTCTTGGTGCACGGACGAAACCAGGCAAAACTTGACAGTGTACAAAGAACGCTATCAGCTTTACCAGACGGTGGACGCATCGAAAGCTACCTGTCTGATTTATCATGCATGGCCGATGTAGAGACACTTGCAAAGGCTGTTAGTGAAAAACATGCTCAACTCGATGTGCTCATCAATAACGCAGGTGTCTATGGCGCATCTGAGCTCACCACGCAGGATGGACTTGATGTCCGGTTTGCAGTCAATACGATTGCGCCATATCTGCTGACCGTGAGGCTTTTGCCGCTACTTGGAACGTCAGGACGAGTAATTAATCTGTCCTCCGCTGCGCAGTTTCCGGTCGATTCGGAAGCGCTGGCGGGGCGGGTCGGGCTGTCTGATGGTGCAGCTTATGCGCAAAGCAAACTGGCGCTTACAATGTGGTCTCGCAATATGGCCCTTTCATTAGAGGGAAACGGCCCTGGGATTATTGCTGTTAATCCCAAGTCGATGCTCGGCAGCAAGATGGTGAAACAGGCCTATGGCGTGGCTGGTGGCGATCTCCGCATCGGGGCGGAAATTCTCTGCCGCGCGGCTCTGTCAGATGAATTTGCTGCTGCATCAGGCCGGTATTTTGATAATGATATAGGTCAATTTACCTCGCCCCATCCCGATGCACTCAATCCACAAAAATGTGTAGAGATTGTTCGCGTAATCGAGGCAATTTTGGCTAAAATAAAACGATAACAAATGTAGAGGCCCATCCCGTTTATCCGGGCGAGGAGAGAGGAATGTATTACGAAGGAAAAGTGTACCGGCCCTGGATAGAGGCCGATAGTTTACTGATACAGACGACCCTCGGCTGTACCCATAATAAATGCACCTTCTGCGACATGTTCAGGGATAAGAGCTTTCGCATCAGGGATATCGAAGAAGTCTTTAAGGATATCGACGAAGCGAGGAACACGTATCGTCCTATCAGATCTATTTTTCTCATTGACGGAAATGTACTGGCCCTGAAGACATCGTTTCTTTTAAAGATTCTTGAAAAAATCACTTCAACCATTCCGGAGTGTTCAAAAATTTCCCTCTATGCCGGGTTGAATGATCTTCGACGTAAATCCATCGAAGAACTCACGGAACTGAAACAGGCAGGATTAACTCTGGCGTATACCGGTTTAGAGTCCGGCGACCGCGTGGTTCTGGAGCGCATTCAAAAAGGGCTGACGCCGGAACAGGCCGAGGAAGGAATGGCCAGAGCCAAAGCCGCCGGTATTGAAATACTGGCTTCTTTTATCTTTGGGATAGGTGGTAAAGAACGTTCTCAAAAACATATTGTTGCAACCACAAGGCTGCTCAACACTATGCAGCCGGAACAATTAGCCCCTATGGCTCTGACAATACAACCGGGCACGATACTTGCGAATCAGGTTGAGACAGGAGAGTTCATACAGGCAACCCCATTGCAGATCCTTGAGGAGGAAAAGTACTTTCTGGAAAACATGACGTTTAATACTTTCTACTGGGGAGATCACGGCAATAATATCGTATCTGCAAAGGGCAAACTGCCGGATTCCCGAGAAGTGTTTCTGCAAAAAATTGAGCATGCAATTGCCAATCATCCGGTTACGGAACAGGATATACTCCTGACATCACCGTGGTAGAAGGCAGGACCAATTTCTTGTTTTCATAAAAAGGGTATATTTTAATTCTCTGCAAAAAAAAATCAGGTATTGCTCTGCATTTGGCATTTCCACTGAGATGAAACCAGTGAACCTCTCCTTACTCCTGACCTTGTAATTTCTCTCTCGCACTCGACATGAACCCGACATGGCCTCTATATGAGGTTACGTGGGACCCTATTCCTCCAGATGTCCTCTGTTCTCCGTACTATTATCGAATTATATAGAAAGCAAAGAGCTACAGCTCATGATCAGTTTACCAATGATAGAAAAACTAATAGGGGTGTTTTTGCACAACACCCCGAAAAGGTGCATTCTCCATACATCGTGTTACAAAGCACGAATCGTTGCCGTTAGAACATGGTGTATGTACGTAGTTGTTTGAAATAACGTAAAATTTCCGCATGTTTGGGGTTGTATCCCCATATAGAACGGCAAAAAACAACAATGGATAGTGAAATGAAGAGAATGATTATGTTGGCAATTGTAATGGTGACAATGCTTATCTCTCTTGGCGGATGCTATTTGGGTTCCTGGCATGACACGGGGAGAGGAGGATATGACCGTCACTGGAACGCCGGATATGACCAAGACAGAGGGAGGGGAGGATATGACCGTCACTGGAACGGCAGATATGACCATGACAGGGGGAGAAAAGGATATGACCGTCAATGGAACGGTGGATATGACCAAGACAGAGGGAGGGGAGGATATGACCGTCACTGGAAAGGTGGATATGACCAAGACAGGGGGAGAGGAGGACATGATCGTCACTGATACGGCGGATATGACCAGGACAGGAATTGAGGACACGACGAAAAAAGATGATTCGAAAGCATATCCGAGTATTTCAAGAAGTTCTTGTTACGTCGGGTGTTTGAAGCTACAGAATGAACTTTTGTATACCTTGAATTTACCTCTCGAGCGTTTAATGTTCACAACTAGTTTCCATCCTGAAACGGCCATTGTTCCCTAACTCTTCGTTGTTCTCAAAATTAAATCCTCGGAGATAAGCGAGCATAGCGAGACTTCGATATCAATTATATGCCTGCAGTTAAATGTATCGGATGCCTCGATTGAGAAAAAATCGAAAACCCCCACGGAAATTTCATAAAACATGAGGACGAAAGTCGCTTTTTAGCTCTTGGGAAGAGCTTTTTGCGACAGATTCATTGGGCGTGTGAAAAAATATTGGTCGAAGGCAATGTCGATACAATGAATACAAATTTAAGAGTTATTGACTTTAGCGCACACACTGGAAAGTGGATAGAAGCCCCATAATAAAAGATAAAAAAATCCCGACACAAGTGCACTTCACAAGTGCATGATCAGCGAACCTAATTTATCCATCTCTTTATGTTTTCAGAGAGTACGTAGTAAAAATACAATCGAATATATGAGGATTTTAGCTGGCCACCCTAGCAGACAGTATTGTCTATCAACAGGTTTGTGGAAGCGACTTTTGGGGCGGGATTTTGCATTGATTGGAAGAGCTGAAAAGCCATGCATCCCCTTAACCCTCGAGGAGATGCATGGCTCATTTAAAGATTCTTCTCTGTGACGTCTCTGAATCTTATTTTAGTAGTGGATCAGCGATATGAAATACGTAAATGGCAATCATACCGAGTCCTCCCGCTGCCAGGACATAATAGAATGTCGGAAGGATGGTCAAACGCAGGGTTCTACCTTCCTGGCCGAGGAGACCGACAGTTGCCGAGGCGGCAACAACATTGTGTATGGCGATCATGTTGCCTGCTGCTGCACCAATGGCCTGGAGGGCAACGAGCATTGCACCGGAGACCGAGAGGGCATTGGCAACTTCAAACTGGAACTGGCTGAGCATCATGTTGCTGACGGTGTTGGAGCCGGCGATAAAGGCGCCAAGGGCACCGATAGTCGGCGCAAAGATTGGATAGACAACTCCAAAAGTGTCGGCAGCAAAGCTTGCCATCGCTACTGGCATAGAGGCTAGATCAGCTCCGTTGACGCCGGAGTTGATGAGAATACGGACCATGGGGATGGTGAAGATCAAGACAAACCCGGCACCGATCAGAGTTTTACTTGATTCTGCTGCTGCAGAAACAAGTTGAGAAGGTTTCATACGATGGAGAAACAGGGTCAGCAGGCAGACAAAAATCAGAATACCGCCAGGCAGGTAAAGTGGCTCGATGGACGCATTGACGCCAGTTTCCCCGAGGATGTTGGTCATGCCGAAGGAGAGGCTTTGTAGTATGCCTTTGAACTCAGCGGAAACACGACTGGCAACAAGAATGGCAGCTACCAGAATGTATGGAATCCAGGCCAAGGTAAGGGAGACTTTTTTTTCGGCCGTGAGGCTTGGTTTCTTTGGGCTCAGAAGGCCCAGCCAATGGCTTGGCCACTCTTCTCTCGGGGCAAAGTCCCAGGTGTCTTTGGGTGCCAGAAATCTTTTTTTGGCGGCAGGTACAACGATAGCAAGACCTATTAGAGCACCTACTATTGAAGGAAATTCCGGGCCAAGAAAAATTCCGGTCAGCGCATAGGGAATAGTAAACGCGAGACCGGCGAAAATGGCGAACGGCGCCATGGAAAGACCTTCTTTCCAACTCTTGTTCTTGCCGAAAAAGCGAGTCATCATGGTGATCATCAATAGAGGAATCATGGTGCCGACAATGGCGTGGCCGATGGCAACCTCAGATGTGATCAACTGCAGAAAGGCTCCCCAGCTGGAGCCGACTTCTGTTAGTTGCGCACCTATTGTGGCATGATCCAAACCATTTGTGACCCCGATGAGGATTGGGGTGCCGACGGCCCCAAATGAGACTGGAGTGGATTGAATCATCATGCCGATCATTACCGCGGCCATCGCTGGAAAACCAATAGCCACAAGAAGAGGGGCGGCAATCGCTGCAGGTGTTCCGAAACCTGAAGCGCCTTCAATAAAGCAGCCGAAGAGCCAGGCAATGATAATTACCTGAATGCGCCTGTCTGGGCTAATATTTGTAAAACCGGCCCGAATGGTGGTGATGGCTCCAGAGTGCTGGAGCGTATTCAGGAGCATAATGGCGCCAAAGATAATCCAGAGCACAGCGAGGGTGACGAGCATTCCTTGAATGGTGGAAGCAAGAACTCGGTTAAATGTCATGTCCCAGAAGAACAGGGCGATTAAGGCGGCGGCTAAGTAGACCACAGGCATGGCGCGGCGAGCTGACCAGTGGAGTCCTAGTAGCAGGATTGCTGCGACAATAATTGGGGTTGCGGCAAGTAAGGCTTGAATCGATGTTGGCATAATTACCTCAGTTGAAAATTTGGTTTGAAGCAGAAGGTCAGACCATAATTTTTTTTGGGTTAGACACCTTAGAGACTTTTTCTCGGGTTCCACATTGGATTTCTGACAGATGGCAGGACAAAACAAACACATTTCCGGAAAACCTACTGAAAATGTATTCGACGTTTGTTCTGGAGCTGCCTGTGCTGTCTCCCTTATAGATAACTCGAATCATGCAATATGCAGCACATCGGTGGCCTGATGTTTTCTTGAGCTTCTGGGAAAAACAGGAGCTCTGGAAATCGTCTCGGAGTATTGGTCCTACCAATTACCAATGTGGGGATGAATATGGCGAAAAATCGATATCGGCCGGAGAGTATTCTATCGATACCGTAGTTGTCAATATAATTTATTGCCGCAAATATTCTTTGTAGTTCGCGGATTGGCGAGCTTATTCCTCTTCTCGCGGAGTATCGTTTTGATAATAAAGACGAATGTCAAAGATGGTAGAACGATTAGACCATTGTTTGCGTCTCCCGAATTAACAGATTCGGAGTACATAGGTAATACCTATTTGCGCGGCCAGTTGGTTATGGCGTATGGACGCTGTTAGTGACGGAGAAGGAGGGCATCTCTTAAAAGCTATTACAGATGAGCATTCCAGAAGGTACCGAGAAGCCCTGGCACGATGAGACTTACCTCAATAAACTGGACCTTTCAGCCCCTCTCAATAAACTAAAGGGCATCCAGAGAGAGTTTGGCCGAAGGGGGTTTATTGCCGGAAAGCGGTTCGGGGGCTCCGAAACCTATACGGTCTTTCGAGATATGCGCTTCGCCTTCCAGTTCACCTGCAATGGCCTGGGTACGTTTTTGGGCAAGCTGCAGAAAGGTCTGGTCTGCAACCTTTTCACTTTCAGCAAGCCGGATAGAGAGCTCTCCCGCCCAGAGCGCGGCCTGCTCAGAACTCTTTCCGCCCGGGATGACCTTATAAAGTCCCAGATTGTCAACCATCTTGGTAAAAACTCCCTTTTTGTTCCCTTTTTTCTCCTGTTTCGTTGCGGGCGTACGGGGCGTCACCGAGCCCGTTGCGATGCCTTTTTCCAGTTCTTCAAGAGACGCCTCCCCGAAACGCTCCTGGTACAGTTCCTCCAGAATATTCTGTGTCTTGGAGTCGGTGAAATCGAGCGGACCGGGGTCTTCATCGGGGCCAACTTTTTCTCCCTGCATAGTGGCGACTATCCTGCGAACACTCAGAGCCTTTAATTCCCTGCCGTCAGCATCAAGGCTGTAACGTCCCTGGATAACCAGCTTAAGCTGGGGCCGACTCTTTAAGGCATCGGCAAGCTTCAGGAGTTTCTCTTTTTCCGGAGGCAGGAGGTCGGCGCTCCCGGGATCAAATGCCACCGCATCGAAATTTGCTCCCTCTTCCCCAAACAGATTTCCGAGTGCTCGAAACGGCGATGTCACCGCTTTGGTGATCAAATTTGTAAAAGCCTTCCAGATGAGGGGCCCGATACTGAACTTGGGATCTTGCAGATCTCCGGTTACGGGAAGGCCGATATCTATGTGCCCCTTTGCGTCCTGCAAAAGTGCAATGGCCAGATCCAGGGGCAGGTTGGCAGCGTCAGGGTCGTCGACCTGTTCTCCCAGCACCAGATTATCAATAAGAATTTTATTATCTCCTATCATTTTGTAATCGTTAATCAGGTACTTAAAGTCGGCAGAGACCTTGCCGGACTTGATCAGGCGGCCAGCGAACTTCCCTGAATAGGGAGAGAGATTTTTCATTTCCACGTTTTGAAAGACCATCTCAACGTCGGATGAACGGCCAAAATCGTTGGGCCGAATAACCCCGTTGATTTTGGCCATCCCGTATTTGTCCACGCGTCCGTTCATCTTGATCCTGGCTTGCGCGTTCTTGGCCGAGGAGAGTCCCATTATTGTCCCCTTGAGGTCGTGGATGCGGGTTGTGAATTGAGGGCGCAGGCTCAGATCGGCAAAGATCATGTTGCCTTTTTCCACCTGCACTCGGGAAATTTTATACGGGAAGGTGTCCTGGTTATTTTTCTGTCCCGGCTTGGATGGTGGCGGAGGAGCCGTGTCGTTCTGTTGTTTTTTCAAGACCTTGGTCAAATTCAAGGTCTTGTCCTCCCCGATGATCAACTCTCCGACCGGTTTTACTATTTTGATGTCCTGCATCTCAAGCCCGTTTGGCTGCAGCATCAGTTTGGCCTTGGGGATCTTTACGGCATCCCAGCTCAGATAGGGTTTTGCAAGATCAGGGTTGGTAAGGCTCAGATCATTCAGGCTGAAGTCACCTTCATAGGCCGTTCTGGATGCTGTTTCCGGCACCCCATATTGCAGTTTGCCATGCGTAGAAACGGCTGCCGACTGTATGGTCAGGGTGACATAGGGCTCGATATAGGGTTGCAGGGACGTGAGCACCAGACCATCAACGTTTATCTCCGCCTCTACCGATGGGATGGTAGGATTCACTGTGCCGTTTACTGTCGCTGTTCCGCCCTGTTCCACCTGAAAACCTAGCGTGAAAGCCATGGGGGATTTACCGTCAATATCAGTCAGCTTGGCCTTGAATCCCTTCAAGCTGAGCACCGGTTTGTCGGAATGGGTTGTCAGGTCTGAGAACCGTGAGGCGAAGCCGTCAAGCTCGAAGGACTTGACCAGGAATTTCCAGGCCGGTCCGGCATCGGATGCAGATTTTGCTCCAGATGCTTTTTCGGCTGGCCCTTTTGTCTCCAGGGCCTGCAGCCAGTTCAACGTTCCACCTGCATCCCGGCCGGCATCAAGGCGGCCGGTGTGCAGGGCAATCCGGGAAATCTTGAGCATACGTGCGTCCAGGTCGCACTCTCCGCCTTCAACCGTCAACTTCTCTGTGGTAAATAACGGCTCCGGGGCCAGTGCAGACCGGATATTGACCGCTTTCAGTTCACTGGATATTTCTTGCAGGCTCACCTTGCTTCCTTGCGCACCCGCTTCCACTTTCGCTTTGAAACTGAGATTAATGCCTGCAATTTCTGCCTTGAGAGGAGTCTTGCGGCTCTTGTCGTCCAGGGCAAGAGAGACGCCTTTGACCTCGAAGGTGTCAACGTTCACCCTGAAAGGAAGATCTGCCCCTGCAGGATCTGTGGGAGGGGTAACAGCCACAGGTGTGGCAGGAGGTTCGGTTTTCTGATCAACTTCGGCAATAGATTTTGCAGGCATCGCACCAGAAGAAGAAGGTTTTTGCCTGCGGTGCCCCGATGCTCCCGAGGCACGGACTATCCGTTGCAAATTAAGACTTCCGTTCTCGTTGATTTGAATATCCACTGCCCCTTCTGCAAATTGCAGCCTCTCTACGTGCAATTGCCTGGTCGCCAGATCGAACTGAGGCGCATTCAAATCAATTTTTTTCAATTGCAGGAAGGCCTTATCCGCATGAAGCAGCTGCAGAGAGAGGTCCGACAGGGAGACCTTAAGCCCATCGAGCGTCAGCTGAATGGGACTGGTTGCACCATCCAGGTGATATTTGGTAGTGATACTAATCTGACCTGTGGGTTGTTCCAGATTGGTATTGTCTTTAAAAAACTTCCACAGACTGGCTGTCCGGATCGTATTGAGGCTCAACCTGCCATCCGAGCGCAAGGGGGCAAGAGAAATGTCGCCTTCCCACTGAAAGGACTCTCCTTCTTCCGTTGTGGCGGAAATGGCATACGAGCCGTTTTGGTCTTTGATTGTGGATACATCTTTTACAAGCAGATTGAGCTTCTCAAGACTGAGTTGAGCTGGCGTACTCTGACGCCTATCGACCGCGACAATCCGCCCCTCATTTATGGCTACTTCCTGCAGGATGAACCGCAAGGGTTTGGCATCCGGCTTTACTGGCTCTGGTGGAGAAGATGATGCCGGGGCCAGCTTTTCGAAATTGATCGTACCGTCGGATTCAACGGCAAGGTGAATATCCGGCTTATCGAGATCCAGTTCCCGCAGCACGATCGCCCAACGAAAAAGGCTGCTCGTCTCCAGGTCAACAAAGAGCCTCGCAAAGGTGATGAGCGGCGATCCGTCTGCCTGTTTAAGGCTGAAATCATTGATTTCAGCAGTCAAAAGAAAGGGATTGATGCGGACTTTCTGAAGGGTGGCCAGGCAATGCAGGTCCTGCTGCGCAATTTGGGGTACATACCAGCGGACGAGCGCTGGCAGAGCGACGAAACCGGCAAGGGCATACAGCAGCAGGGTCGCTACTGAGATTATCAGATACTTATTGGTCAAGATTTTTGGCAGTTTGAGTTTCATGTTCCATCCTGTGAAGAGGTAAGATGCTACAAGACGTTACAACGTTTGTAAGGTGTTCCACACTTACTGTTGTCCTGGACCATATCTTGCGAAAGGGTCCGACCCATCTTTTTTAAGCCATATTCTATGTTTTATAGAGGGTTTTGGCCAGGGAAGACAGTGTTTTAGGTTCATTCGGCGAAGCTTGCTTTCCAATCAATCTGAGCCATTACCATCCACCAATTACCAGATATATACTAATTGATGGACGAAGTGCCCGGGACAATACTGTAAGACCACTACGGAGTGGTAGCTATATTTCTTGTAATTCTTAGTAGTTATATTGATACCATCTACTCTTTGACATTACAATTTGTTATCCAGGCGCATTGCATGAGTGTGCTCATCGGGGTGATTGTAAACTGTTACTACGAATGGGCAACGGGAAAGGGGGGGCTTTTAAAAAACTTCGACTGGAGCAATATACTAAATGCACCATCTGCAACAGGATGCTTGTGCTTATAATTCATAATGAAGTATGATTATTGCTGAGCATACCGGCTCGTCGTCACTCTTTTTTCCTCAAGCTAATGAATAATCGAAAAAATATTTTAGGATTCCGGTCTATTAGGAATCGGATTTTGTTTTTCTCAATTCTGGTCACTATGATCCCGTCGTTAGGGATGGGCTGGTTCTGGTATGACCTGACCCACAAGGCCACAACCGAGAAAGTTGAAAAAAATTTGGTTAATGCTGCCGATATCGCCGAACGTGAAACCAACCTTTGGTTCAACGAACGAAATAATGACCTGCACGTTTTTACCGACTCGTTTGTCGTTGTCGACAATTTGAAGCAACGTCATGCGGCAAACCAAAATAAATTTCCCAAAGAGGCAGTAAAGACATCATCGAATCTGCGCATAATCAACACGTATCTGACGCTTATCAGGAATCAATTCACGGATTATCGACGGTTATTGGTGCTCGATAGTGAAGGGCAAATAATTGCCGCTTCAGATACTTCTGATCAAACTCGTCCGGTTACCTTGCCTGAAAACTGGAAAACCCAGATTGTCAGGTCGCATTTTTTTACGGGAGACCCCTATTTTATCGAAGAAGATCCCTCTCCTCTGATTATTGTCGGGGGGCCTATTTTGTTGGAGCAGGACTCCACTCAGCTTGGATTTTTTATCATGGAGGTGCGGTTAGAGGGGCTTCTCCCGCGGCTTAAGGCCACGTTGTCGGGAATGAACACCGGAAAGATCATGTTGCTTAAAAAGGACGGCCGCTCTGTTTTGTCCACGGCCTCGCCTGAGAATCATAAAGAAATGGCCAATGCCTCAATTGAGGTTCTCGATCTGTTCAAGAATCCCCTTCACCTTCATGACTACATTGATGACCAGGACCAGCGGGTAGTTGGTCTCGCGATCTCTTTTGACGATCTTCCATTTCGACTCCTCATTACCGAAAACTATGATAATGTCTTTGCCGGGCTGATTCAGGCACGGAATCAAATCGTATTAATTACCATTTTCCTCACCATAATCATCGGCGGTACTGCTACCATCATCGCCAGTCAGATCATCATTCCACTCAAGTCCTTAACCAATGGTGTGTTGCAGGTGGCCGACGGAGATTTGGATGTCTCTGTTCATGTACATAGAAATGATGAACTCGGCATTGTCTCCGGGATGTTTAATCAAATGGTGTGTCGATTAAAGGAGAATCAGGCAACGCTTGAGCTGTTGGCCACGACCGATTCGCTCACCGCACTGGCAAATCGGAAGCAGATCATGGCTGATTTGGCAATCAATTTTGAACATTATCGAAGATATCGCACAAAATTTTCAATCCTGATGATCGATATTGATTATTTCAAAGCGGTCAACGACAACCATGGACATCTGGCAGGTGATGCCGTTCTGGTTCAAGTCGCCCGAATTCTCAAGGAGAGCTTGCGCGTCGTCGACAGTGCCGGACGCTACGGGGGAGAGGAATTCCTCGTCATTCTGGGAAAAACTGACATTCATGAGGGACTGCAAATTGCTGAGCGACTTCGGCAGGTGGTGGAGCAGCATGTTTTTATCTGTGACGATGTGTCATTGCATATCACTATCAGTGTTGGATTGACGAGAGTGGTTGCGGAAGACAAAAATGATATTAGCCTGATTGACAGGGCAGACAAGGGGTTGTATGAGGCAAAAGCCGCTGGTCGAAACCGGATTTTTCCTGCCTCGGACAACACATAGATTGCCTCTCAGCTCAGCTTGGAAGACCCCGAACAGTCATGGTTAACTGAGAGGTTTGGGAACTGGGGGAGTCGTTTCAGGAACAGCCAGCAAGGCATGATGGACCCAGCCCTTCTGTCCCTCGTTGCTGGTTACTTTTATCCAGTCTCCTTGATAGCCATTGGCGATAACTGGAGTTCCCGGAGCCAGTGTCATCAGGATTTCTCCTCGTTCACTGGGCTTTTTTCGAATATTGCTTCGTTTCGCTAACTGCAGATTCAGGGGGAGCTTGAATTCTGCATAGGTACTTTCTTCCATCCTCTTGCTCAGGGTTCTTTTATTCCGTATAGTCTGTGTCAACTCCATAGCCTGGGAAGCCCGGGAATGGGCTGTGTCGTCATTGCCTCGCTCTAGCGCAATCTTACTCTCCGCAATGAAACGATCGAGCTGCACAAAGATTGGCTGCTCACTGTCCGAGGCAAGTTCCTTTGCTGCATTGATATCTGTCTCAACCTCAGCCAGATAAGTCACCACCTCAACCTTGGTTTTTGGTGTAGGTATTCTTGCCTTGGTATGCGAGATCTCCTGGGTAAGATTTTCCTGCGTGATTTTGATCCTGTCGATTTCCGCCTGTTTCTCCACCAACTCCATCTGCAAGCTTGCGGTGACAGCATTCTCTGCGGCGAGTTCGGCCTCCAATCCGCTGTTTTCTTCTTGTAATGTATTGTTTTGATGAAGCATCTCAGTATCTTGCATTGTTGAACAACCAAAGAGCAGGGTAGACACTGTAAACAGTAAGAATACAATCAGGGAGTGTGATGAGAGTCGTTTGTTTTGCAGCATGAAGACCATATGCGAAGTATTCAGAGGGGTGAATGGAGAGTCCTCTAGGTAATTTATCCTGGAAAAAACACACTTGTCGGTGATCTGTTCCACCAGCGGGATGTGTTTTTTACTATCAGTCTTATAAATCGGCAAGCAGGCTCTGTGCTGTCTGGGAGGTCATATTAGCCTGGGCAGATACCGCAGTTTTGCTATTTGTCATGATTGTCTTCATGACATCTTTGAGCAGATTGTCCGCCGAGTTTGTATCGAGCGAATCAGGGCCAGCGGTTTTTTCTGAATTGAGGATACTGCCTGCTTCAGTGAGTGTAACGTTGTCGCTGAATTTAGCAACTTCCTTATCAGAGAAATGGTCAACCTTTCTCTTTCCTGATTGTTCTAGGGTGGTTTCAGAATTTCCTTTTTTGGCTTGATTTGCTGCTAAAGTAGTATTTGAGATTGATGATAAGGACATGTTTGCCTCCAGGTATTTTAAATCATCCGTGATATTAATATTCGTGCTTGATAATACTAGATCGACAGAAACTCCACATTGATTTAGGGAAATATGCATTTTAATTTTGACAACTCAATGAGGAGGGTCTTGGCAAATTTGCAAAACAAATTATTGAGAAAAAGATTTGAAGTTGAATAATGCTGAATTATTAGGTTCTTATGAGGGGAACTTGCTTCTTTCGTGTGTCTTTGCTAAGAAGATTGCTTTGGGTCACGAAAAGTGGCTCCTAAAGACTAAAAAAGGCGTTTATTGGATAGTTTATCGTATAAAACACAAAATGATGAATAGGATCGCCCGGATGTAACTTTTCTTTAAAAAAAATTGGCAAAGTTCTTTGCATTGCCATCTTTTGAGAGGTGAAAACAGGCAATTTTTTTTTAAAAAGAACGTAAAAGGAGTGGTTATGTGTAGCGACCCGCAATGATAAACGGCCCGACCC
>CBDTUM010000088.1:0-18161 GCA_965363495.1 uncultured Desulfopila sp. | reverse complement strand
CTGTGCGGGGATAAGTTCCTTCACGAAATAATTTTCTTGTAAAAAACACAAGAAACGAGATGTAGACCACTAATCCCGCCCAGAAGATTTGCGGGACTCTTTTTAGTCCCCGTGCTGTGCGGGGATAAGTTCCTTCACGAAATAATTTTCTTGTAAAAAACACAAGAAAATTATTTCTAAGTCACTAACACCCAGTCATGGAGGAGTTTTTTGGATCTTTCAACCCTTATCGGCATAGGTGCCGCTTTTGGCCTGATGCTGATGGCTATTCTTCAGGGCGGCCCCCTATCAATTTTTATTAATGTTCCATCTATTCTCATTGTATTTGGCGGAACACTTGGCAATACCCTGGTGCATTATCCTTTTGGCGATGTCTTTGACGCCCTGAATGTTGCAAAAAAAACATTTATGTACAAGGAAATGTCCATTAACAAACTGATTATTCAAATGATGGAATTTGCCAACAAGGCCAGAAAAGAAGGTATCCTCGCCCTGCAGGGAGCAATGGAATCAGTTGAAGACGAGTTTCTTAAAAAAGCCATGCAGATGGCAGTCGACGGTCAGGAACCGGAAACTCTGCGCAGCATGCTGAACACCGAGATTGAATATATCCAGATGCGTCATGGTAAAGGTGCAGACATATTCATTTCTGTCGCTGCATATGCGCCGGCTATGGGGATGGTCGGCACTCTTATCGGCCTGGTCCAGATGCTCCAGACCATGGATGATCCAGCCTCCATCGGTCCGGCCATGGCCGTTGCCTTGCTCACCACTTTTTACGGGGCGGTCATCGCCAACGTTGTCTGTTCACCGATGGCAGGCAAGCTAAAAAACAGATCAGCTTCAGAAGTACTCATTAAAACACTTATTATTGAAGGGATGCAGTCAATACTATCCGGAGAAAACCCGAGGATCATGGAACAGAAACTGCATGCTTTTATTGCACCAAAACTTCGAGAATCTACCTTCAATAAATAACAAGGTCAATACGTAGAACGGTACGCAGATTATGGCGGAAGAAAAAAACCAAGCACCTCCACCCAAAAAAGAAAAAAAGACGGATACCCCTGCCGGCGCGCCTGCCTGGATGGTTACCTATTCCGATCTGGTTACCCTGCTGTTGACCTTTTTTGTCCTACTGCTTTCTATGGCCAATATGGATCCGGTACGTTTCCTTGCCGCATCCAGTTCCATGAAAGAAGCTTTTGGTATGCAGCAGCAATCCGCCACTACCGACTTCGCCATTCCAATTTTCACTCATCAACCGAAGTCGCAATACACGCCGATTCAGATACATTCGACCCAAAATATTTATGAAAAAGTTAAATCGCAGATTGATTCTCTGCGGTTAAATAATGATATAGGTCTCATCAAAAAAGATGACGACTCGATCATTCTTCGCATCAGTGACTCAGTCGTTTTTGCCTCTGGACAATCGAAAATCCTCAGGAAATCTCTGCCGATTTTACGTGACATTGCTGAAATAATCCGCCCCCTGCCGATGGATTTACGTATTGAAGGCCATACCGACGACATCCCTATGGCCGGCTCAAAAGTTGCCAACTGGGATCTCTCTGTCGATCGGTCGGTTTCAGTTCTGCGCTATTTCTCCCAGGGCGACCTGCTTTCGCTCGACAGAATGGCAGCAGTCGGCTACGGCAAAGACCGACCTGTCGTCGCCAATGTTGATGAAGCGGCCAGGGCAAAAAACAGACGAGTGGATTTTGTGCTCCGACTTAAAGATAACCGGCTCCGGGGCAACGCTTCGGTTAATGGTGGTATTGTGCCACTTTAGTGAATTAGAAATAATTATCTTGTGCTGTTTACAAGATAATTATTTCGTGAATGAACTTATCCCGCAAATCTGTTGGGCGGGATCACTGAAAGACACCAGCAAGGAACTTATCCCGCAAATCTGTTGGGCGGGATTACTGAAAAGAGTACCCGTCAAGCGAGTATTGAACAAAATCCCGCAAAGCTGTTGGGCGGGATTAGTAAGAAATACCAGCAAAGCTGTTAAGCGAAATTACCGAAAAAAATCCCACTCTATTTTCCGTTTACCGGGGTTAAATAAAGGAAGAAAAAATGGCTGAAAAAAAAGAAGCACCAGTTGAAAAGAGCGGCGGCAAAAAAAAGCTTTTTATCATAATTGGCTCAGTAATTGTTATTCTCCTGATAGGTGGCGGATTTGGGACGTGGTGGTTCCTGCTGAGAGACAAACCAGTCGCAGAAGATGAAAAAGACCCAGCTCAACAAGTGCAGGTACCGGCTATCGGCCAACCGGCAGCGATAGGTCCTATGGTTAATATTGAGGAATTTATCGTCAATATCATCAGTGGCGACGCTGCCCATTATGTCAAAGCTTCACTCACCGTCGAATTAACCAACGAACAAGTAAAAACGGAAGTTGAGCAGAGGATGCCGCAGATGCGTGATGCAATTCTGCTCTTGATCAGCAACAAGACATACGAAGAACTGCAGGACCTCCAGGGCAAAAAACAGCTGAAAGCCGAACTGATAAGCACGGTCAATTCTTTTCTGCAGACAGGAAAAGTGGCATCCATATATTTTACGAACTTTGTCGTTCAATAGCATTGTAGAACCAATGAATTCAATTTTAAAAAAATCAGAGATATCCGAACTTCTCAATGCGATCAGGGATGGCAAAGTCTCTCTTGATCTGGACGAGAACGATCAGGATTCCTTTTTGGCATGCAGTCCTGTCAACCTGTTCCAACTTACTCGACCAGACAGAGAGCAGTTCAGGATTCCTAACTTCGATATTATTCTCGATTGTTTTTGCCGATCATACGCCATGTCCCTGACCAATCAACTGCAACGCACTTTTTCTATAACCAGGACAGGCCTGGACACCCATGAATTCCATAAATTTATGGCCGACAAAACCAGGACCGGCGGTATCGGCATTCTAGATATGCCTCCATTAAAGTACGGAGCGCTTATTATTATCGACCCTAAGCTTTCTTTTTCCATGATTGAAATTATGTTGGGTGCGACAAATGATATGGAATCGCCGCCCCTGGAACGTAATCTCACCACCATTGAGTTGAGCATTCTCAAAACAATCCTTGCCGATGTGTGCAGCGACCTTGACAAGGCTTTTTCGCAATTGCTTGAGCTCAACACGTCCCTGATCAAGCTGGAGAATAATGCCCGCCTGGTATCGATCGTCGAACCGGAAGCCGAGGTTATTGTTGGCACACTGCTCGTCAGGGTGGGCGAGATTTCCGGCGAAATCCATCTGGTATTTCCGTATGCGACCCTTGAACCTCTTCGTGATCTGCTGCGGGAACTGTTGAGTATTGCGACTGTTCCCCGTGGCACGTGGCAGGACGTGCTCGAGGATGAAATTCAGGATATTCCGTCTAACGTAACCGCCCAGTCCGGTACAATAACTCTTTCAGTGCAACAGGTATTAAATATGGAAATTGGCGACATTCTCGATTTGAACTATGACCCCAGTGCACCGCTTAAGGTCCTGGTCGATGAACAGGTGAAATTTTTCGCTATCCCCGGGACGCACAATGGCAAGAAGGCTATCAGTCTCACAGGTGTTGTTAATTAGAGGTATACAATGGAAACTACGAGTAAGAGCAGTCGTCCCGATCCGAACGAAATCAAAGAACTTTTACAGGAAGATCCCAAAGCGGTTCGTAAACCTAAAGCACATTTCGCAGGCCAGAAAACCGGCCGAAGTCTCAATTTCCTCTACGATATTCCCCTGCAGATCTCAGTCGAGGTAGGAAGAAGTAAAATCCTCCTGCGCGACCTGCTGAAAATGGGCGAAGGATATGTGATTGAACTGGATAAACTGGCCGGAGAACCCCTCGACCTCTATGTCAATTCCAAGCTGATCGCCAAAGGTGAGGCCGTTATGGTAGGAGACAAATTCGGTATTCGCTTAACAGATGTAGTGAGTACGGCCGACAGAATCGAAAATCTCGGTTGAAGGTGACTATCATGCTACCGTTCCCAACTAACATAATGGTTCACATCTCGCTTCTTTTTGTTGCGCTGCTGGCTGGCCCATCAACAGTTTTTGCCAGCGATACCCTCGGGATGACAGACACAGCCAATTATATGAGAATGATCTGGGGTCTGCTCGTTGTCCTCGGCGTGATTTTAGTTCTTTACGGAATTGTAAAAAAGCGCTTTTCTCTTCTTTCTTCCTCACCAGGCGGAAATATAAAGATCCTGGAAATTAAGCCCATGATGGGCAAGAAAGCACTCTGCCTTGTCGATGTAAAAGGACAGGAGTTTTTACTCAGCATAAGCGGCGAGACAATCAGCCACATTGCCACTCTCGCTCCCCAGAGCAAAACGTCGTTTGCAACAGCATTGCAGGCAGCAGAAACACCACCTCAGCCATGACCTCTAAACAGCAACACCTCTTGCCCTCTTTATTGCCTTTTTTTATGCTATTTGCTATGTCCTGCGTTGTTCTCATAACAACCGGTGACGCCTATGCTCTGGGGATGCCGACCATTACCTTCGGTGTAGAAGACGCTAATACGCCGCAACAGGTGTCAACCGCGCTGCAGGTCCTGTTTGTCCTGACCATTGTCTCCGTGGCCCCGGCAATCTTGCTGATGACCACTTGTTTTACCAGAATTGTAATAGTGCTTGGTTTTGTCCGGCAGGCCATGGGTACGCAAAATATGCCGCCAACCCAGGTCATCCTCGGCCTTTCTCTGTTTCTTTCTTTTTTTGTCATGTCACCGACACTGAACAAAATCAACGAGGAAGCCCTGCAGCCTTATATGAACGAGCAGATCGATCAAGCGGCAGCGCTGCAAAAGGCCATTGGCCCGATGCGGGATTTCATGTTCAGTCAGGTCCGCGAAGACGAGCTGACCCTGCTGACGGAAATAACCATGAAAGTAGAACCGACAGACCAGAACGACGTGCCGACCATGACCCTTATTCCGGCTTTTATGTTGTCCGAACTCAAAAGGGCCTTTCAAATGGGATTTATGATCTATATCCCTTTTCTGGTCATCGATATGATTGTCGCATCCATCCTTATGTCTATGGGCATGATGATGCTCCCTCCAGTGATAATTTCCATGCCGTTCAAGCTGTTGCTTTTTGTTCTCGTTGATGGCTGGAGTCTGGTTGTCGGCTCGCTCATTAAGAGTTTTGGAACCTAATTACCAAACAGCCATTCCTTTTGGGGTAACAAAATGAATCCAGAAATGGTTATTGATATCTGTCGCAAGGCTATTCAGACAATCCTGATGTGTTCAGCACCAATGCTGATAGTTGCCCTGGTCGTTGGTCTGATGGTGTCTATTTTCCAGGCGGCAACCCAGATTAACGAACAGACGCTTACCTTTGTGCCTAAAATTGTAGCTGTTTTTTTGACCTTGCTGATTTTCGGATCCTGGGTCATCAAAATAGTCTCTGTCTTTACGATAGGACTTTTTGAACTCATGGCCACACTGTGATGGCGAACTAGTGGACTTCCAACTCATTCCTCTTGAACAATTTCAGACTTTTCTTGTTGTTCTCAGCAGGATAGCCGGTTTCATTGGCGCCATCCCGGTGATCTCATCGGCCCAGACCCCCGGAAGAATAAAAACTGCCCTGGTTTTCGCCATCGCCCTGACTCTGTTTCCTCTGATGGCCGATGCCGTACCAAAAGTCAGCTTTGCTCCCGTCCCTTTTCTTTTGTTGATTATCTCTGAACTCCTCCTGGGCCTCCTGCTGGGACTGGTCGCCAAACTTATTTTTACGGCGGTCGAATTCGGTGCAACCGTTATCGGTTTTCAAATGGGCTTTGCGGCTGCAAACGTTTTCGACCCACAGAGCGAGAGGCAGGTTGCACTCATTTCACAATTTCAGAATGTCTTCGCCATTCTCATCTTTCTTGGGGTCAACGGCCATTATTTGTTTCTACAGACAGCCCTCAGGTCCTACGAGCTTCTTCCGCCGGGACGACTGAATCTTTCCGGGGAAGCTGTCCCCTACCTCATGCAGCTCTCAACGCACATGTTTGCTATCGGTGTTCAATTCAGCGCACCTGTCTTGGCGGTTCTCCTGCTCTCCGGCCTTATCCTGGGTATTCTTGCCCGGGTCTTTCCGCAGCTCAATGTTTTCCTCATCTCCTTTCCCATCAATATCGGCACCGCTTTTATTGTCATTGCTTTGACACTGGATCTGCTCTCGGTATTAATTAGACGGGAATTTGACACTCTGGGGGAGAGATTTATCATCCTGCTCAATATGCTCAATTGATGGCTTCGTAATATGAAAACCAGGGACCGCTTAAAATAGTTTTTTCCGGAGTGCTCTTTGCAATGACAACAGAGACTTGGCAATAAACATAACAGTGCACAACAAATCTTGATCAGGCGATAGTCCATGGCAGATGACAGCTCCTCCGGGGGTGAAAAGACAGAAGACCCGTCGGCAAAACGACGGGACGATTTTCGCAAAAAAGGCCAGATTGCCCAAAGTAAAGAGGTGCAGACCGCCGCACTTTTCACTATTACGCTCCTCTTCTGGGTTTTTTATCTACCCACTTTTTGGCAGGGTTTGACGGAAATCATCTTTTCTCTCTTTCAATCAAGTGGTGGTTTTGAGGTAACACCCTCTTCCATCATGAGTCTTGCCGCTTTTTTGTTGAGTAAACTCGGTTTACTCATTGCACCACTTTTTCTGCTCGTTTTACTTATCGGTTTTTTCTCCAGTTTTTTTCAATTTGGCTGGCTGTTGACTGCCAAACCACTAATTCCGGATTTTTCGAAACTGAATCCCATTACCGGAATGTCCCGATTTGTCTCAAAAAAATCATTTATCGAAGTCATTAAATCGCTGTTAAAAGTTGCCTTGATTGGCTGGATTGCCTACTCGACGGTTCTGGATAATTTTGCCGAAGCGCTCATCCTTGTCGATACCAATGTCGGCACCACACTCAGTTACCTGGGCAAGTTAGCAACCCTTATTCTGGCAAAGGTATGCGCCCTGCTCATTCTCCTGGCTTTTCTTGATTTTCTCTTTGTCAAATGGGAGATGGAGCAAAAAATGAAGATGACCAAGCAGGAATTAAAAGAAGAATTTAAACAAAGCGAAGGTGATCCACACATCAAAGCGCAGATCCGGGCGATCCAGCAGGAAATGGCCAGAAAAAGAATGATGGCCGACGTGCCGAAGGCCGACGTCATTGTCACCAACCCTACCCATATATCCATTGCTATCCATTACGATTCCAAAGAGATGAACGCTCCTCGCATCATCGCTAAAGGTGTCGATCACGTAGCTATGAAAATCAGAGAAATTGCCCGGGAACATGAAATTCCAATAATCGAAAACCCACCAGTGGCTCGGTTATTGCATAAGCTGGACATAGGAGCAAACATACCCGAGGATCTCTTTAAGGTGGTCGCGGAAATTCTCGCCCACGTTTATTCACTGAAAGGCAAGACACATTAATGGAACTGACAAACGTACAAAATACCCTGTCCAACCTTAGTTTTAAAAAGCTCTTTGGACGCAGCGATGTCATCGCCGGCCTGGGTCTTGTCTCGATCCTGATGATCATGATCATTCCCCTGCCGTCGATCATTCTGGATTTGTTCCTTTCCATGAACATTACCATCGCCCTGCTTATTCTCATTATCAGTATATACACGATCAAGGCAACGGATTTTTCTATCTTCCCATCCATCCTGCTGACCACTACCCTTTTTCGCCTTGCTCTGAACGTCGCCTCTACCCGCCTGATCCTGATCCACGGTGACGAAGGTCCAGGTGCCGCCGGATCGGTTATTCAATCATTTGGTCAATTCGTGGTCGGCGGCAACTACGTGGTCGGAATCGTTATTTTTGCCATTCTGGTGCTGATCAATTTTATGGTTATCACCAAAGGTGCCGGGCGGGTAGCTGAAGTCGCCGCCCGTTTTACCCTCGATGCGATGCCGGGAAAACAGATGGCCATCGATGCCGATCTCAATGCCGGACTGATCAATGAGGAACAGGCGAGATCCCGCCGCGAAAGTATCTCCAAAGAGTCCAGTTTTCACGGGGCCATGGACGGTGCATCAAAGTTTGTCAAGGGCGATGCCATCGCCGGTATTATCATCACCCTTATAAATATCGGTGCCGGCTTTGTCATTGGCGTGGTGCAAAAAGGTATGCCGATGGCCGAAGCCGCCGCCAACTATACCATTCTGACCGTTGGCGACGGACTGGTCGGGCAAATTCCCGCACTGATCATCTCCACTGCAGCGGGTTTACTGGTTACGCGCACCACCGGAGAAAAAGATTTCGGCAGTGATCTTAAAAACCAGTTTACCCTCAATACAGTAGCGCTCTGGGTAGTTTCCGGAATTCTCATCGCTTTCGCCCTGATACCGGGCTTGCCTTTCTTTCCCTTTCTCGTCCTCTCCTGTTCTCTCGCAGCACTTGCCTACCATCTCGATCGGTCAAGAGAAGTGCTGGAAGAAGAGGTAACCGAACAACCCGAGCAGCAGCTGGTCAAACGCGAAGAAAACTATGAAGAAATGCTCAATGTCGACATGCTGCAGCTCGAGGTCGGTTACGGTCTTATTCCTTTTGTCGATTCGACCCAGGACGGAGAGCTGCTCAACCGGATACAATCGATCCGCAAACAGTTCGCCTTAAATAACGGCTTTATCGTGCCGCCGGTGCATATTAAGGATAACCTGCAGTTGACACCCAATCGATATACCTTCTCCCTGAAAGGAGTGAAAATTGCCGAATCCGAGATCCTGCCGGGTCACTTCATGGCCATGGATCCGGGCATGGTGACAGAAACAATGCACGGTATCGCCACCACCGAACCGGCCTTCGGGCTCCCGGCTCTCTGGATCAGCTCAGACAAAAAAGACCGGGCCCAGATTGCCGGCTACACAGTTGTCGACTGCACAACCGTCATGGCGACCCATATCAGTGAGATAATAAAACAATACTCTCACGAATTAATTGGCCGCCAGGAGGTCCAGGGGCTTCTTGATAATCTTGCCCGGAGTTATCCAAAACTGGTCGAGGAACTGGTTCCGGCCGTGCTGTCTCTTGGCACCATAATGCGCGTGCTACAAAATCTGTTGAAAGAAGGGGTGTCCATCCGTGATCTTCGCACCATTCTGGAAACTATGGCCGACTGGGCTTCGACAACGAAAGACACAGATATCATAACTGAGTACGTCCGTCATGCACTCTCTAGAACCATCAGCAGTGACTTAGCCGTAGACGGAGTTATACCGGTTATCACCCTGGCCAAACCCGCCGAAGACGCCATCAGAAACGGAGTGCAGCATAAAGAGACAGGGGCGTATCTGTCCATTGACCCGGTCATTGCCCAAAGAATTCTCGACAGCATCGGCAGAGCGATCCAGCTTTTTGACGGCGGCAGCCGGCCGGCGCTGCTGGCGGCACCTCAGATTCGGCCCTATGTTCGAAATTTAACGGAAAGATATTATCCGACACTTACCATTCTTTCGCATAATGAAATTACGCCTAACCTTAAAATCAGATCTCTTGGTACGGTGAACCTGGATGCAAGTTAGAGTCTTTGAATCGGTAGACATGGCCTCGGGCTTAAAAAAAATCAAGCAGGAGCTTGGTCCTGACGCCCTCATACTGTCTACCAGAACTATCAGAAACAGCAAACTCGGGTTGCTCGGCAAACCCATGCTGGAAATTACCGCAGCCGTTGATGTCGACCTGCCGAAAACGAAAAAAGGTGGGGCTGGATATCACGGATTGCCCAATCAGGCTACCGACCATACACCTGCAGCGAGTAAGCAGAAAATCGGCTTTCGTCATATCGTTGACGATTCTGTTGAAAGTTATTTAAACAATCAAGTCGAAGCCTCCCCCCTCTCCTACAACACTTCAGGGTCAGGGGCAGCAACACGAAAAAAAGAAAACATCGCGCCGATACAGAACAAAGGCCATGAACTGCAAGGTGAAGTAAACGAACTGAAAGATTTGGTAAAGAGCCTTGCCAGCCAGATCCACCAGCTTACTGACAAAAAAACCACGGAATCATCTCCCCGACACACCGCTCTCCAGCTGAAAGTGGAAAACGCAGTAGCGCGACACACCGGTAATTCTCTATACGGCGACCATATTCTCACCATGCTGATCGATAGAGGTATTAACATCGAAACATCGAAAACAATTGCCGGGTTTCTAAGGCAGAACCTGACGGAACAGGAACTGAGCGATTCCGAGCATGTGACCGGCACCATAATCTCGACGATTCAAGATCTAATCAAAGTAAACCCACCGGTATTTGCCGCAGGGCAGGAACAACAGCGTATTGCCCTGGTAGGCCCCACCGGAGTCGGGAAAACCACAACCCTTGCCAAAATTGCCGCGAATTACCTGAGCAAATATTCCTCTTCCATCGCGTTGATTACCATCGACACGTATCGAATTGCCGCTGTCGAGCAGCTGAAGGTCTACGGTGAAATAATGCGCCTGCCGGTGGACGTGGTCATCACCCCGAAACAGCTTGACCGGGCAATCGTAAGACACAGCGACAAGGAGCTGATCCTCATTGATACAGCTGGCAGGAGTCCAAGAGACACGTACTGTATAGATGAGCTCGCCTCCTTTCTGGCCCCCGATTTTAAGATCGACAAGCATTTAGTTCTATCAGCCGGGAGCCGTGAAAATGAACTGCTCAGCACCATTGAGCGCTTCAACACGCTTGATATCAGCAATACCATATTCACCAAAATCGACGAGTGTGCCAACCTCGGCATACTCCTGAACGTACAGAGTCAGAACTCAAATCCGTTGTCCTATGTGACCAACGGTCAAAGAGTCCCCGAAGATTTACTGGAAGTTTCTCCTGAAATCATTGCCAAATTGATCATGTCTCAACATGAAGGATCCCTGCATGACTAATACATCTCATTTACCCGGAGATCAGGCCAAAACGCTGCGCGACCTGAATTCTCCCCAGTCCAATACGCCTCAGACGGAGGTCGATCAGCCAACAACTGTCTACTCGGTTACCAGTGGCAAAGGCGGCGTCGGTAAAACGGCGGTATGCGCCAATCTTGCTTATAATCTCGGAGCAATGGGCAAACGGGTCCTCATCCTTGATGCCGATCTCGGACTGGCCAATATCGATGTCGTTTTTGGTCTTTCACCTTCGTACAATCTCAATCATTTTTTTTCCGGAGAGTACGAATTGCAGGATATTATGGTTGACGGCCCGATGGGTATAAAAATACTGCCGGCCGGTTCCGGCATCCAGAATTTCACCCGGTTGACTTCCAATCATAAAATGCGCCTGCTCGATGGTCTCGATTCCATGCATAATCATTTCGATTTCGTGCTAATTGATACCGAAGCGGGAATTTCTGAAAACGTCACGTATTTTAACACCGCGGCTCAGGAAATATTGGTTGTGACAACGCCTGAACCAACGGCCATAACCGATGCCTATGCACTGATGAAACTGCTTTCCACCCAGTATCACGAAAAGAAATTCAATCTGGTTGTCAATCAGATCCGCACGGAAAACGATGCTCTCGATGTGTACCGCAAATTAACCATGGTCGCCAACCGGTATCTCGACATCTCTATCGATTATCTCGGTTCCATCCCCGAAGATCGGCAGATGATTGATGCCATCCGCAAGCAGAAGGTTATCAGCGAAATCAACCCCGGTTCAAAAGTCACTGCCGCCTTCCGGCAGCTGGCTAGCAGAATCTGTGCTGAACCGTCGCAGACGACACCTAAAGGAAATCTGCAGTTTTTCTGGAAGAAACTGCTCAACATCGGAGGCTGAGAGGACATGAACTACAATCACAATCCTCATGCGGAAGACAAATCGAAAATTATCCGGGACCATCTTTACCTGGTGGATATTCTGGTTGGCAGGATGGTCACTCAGGTGCCTTCTTTCATGAACAAAGACGACATGAAGAGCGCCGGAATGTTTGGTCTTTTAGATGCGGCCAATAAATATGACGCCTCGAAAAACATCCTGTTCAAGACCTTTGCTGAATACCGAATTCGGGGAGCAATTCTCGATGAAATGCGCAAACTCGACTGGTTCTCCCGATCGCTGCGGGAAAAACAGACCCGCATAGGCAGAACTATTAAGGACCTGGAACTGCAGCTCGGCAGAGACCCGGAAGATCACGAAGTCGCCGTGGCTATGAACCTCTCCCTCGACGAATACCGGTCAATGCTGGGCGAAGTAGGTCATCTCGGTTGCGTCAGCCTCAATGAGACCCTCGATAATAGCCAGGAGGGAGGCTCGTTTCTCGATTCTCTGATGGACGAACGAGCTGACATCTCACCCGGGGCGAGAATTGAGGGACAACAGTTGGCGGAGAAGGTCGCCGAAGTGCTCGCCCTGCTCTCGGACAAGGAACGTCTGGTCATCTCCCTTTATTATTATGAAGAGTTAACGCAGAAAGAGATTGCTGATGTTCTGGAGCTCTCCGAAGGCAGAGTCTCCCAGCTGCACAGCCAGGCCCTGATCAAGCTGAAGACCAAGCTGGATGCCAGACTGCACTGAAACTGAATCGACCATGGATACAATGCCTCTCATTCACTATGCAGCAATCAGTCTGGCAGTTGCCACTTTTTTGTGCATTGTTCTTCTCATCTTTTTGAAAAAGAAGAACACCCTCTTGTCGCAGCAACTGGTCCAGATGGGAACAATGTTGGAAATATCCCGGAAACGACTCGCCCGGCTACAGGAAAAGCACGACAAAATAATTGCATTTCAAAACAGTCTCAAAACGGCAGAGCTGACCACCATGCTGCAAAAAACCCGCCTCGATGCCCGGAGTACTGCAGTCGGTCATGTACTTGCCGGTAAATACAGCAGCATCCGAGCTCTTGCCCAAAAAGGCATGTCGGTTGACGAAATCGCCTCGATCCTGGCGATCTCGCCCCATGAGGCACGGCAACTGGTCAACCTGTCCAAACTGGCCCAGAATAATTCCCCAGGCAATAGTGCAGCTTAATATTAAGAAAACCACCGACAAACCGATAAGAAGAAGAGTCAAAAATTTAAGTCATCTTCTGCAGGAGAACGAAACAAATATGGTTTCAGGAAAATACAGCGCCCTGGCCGGTGCCATCTCAAGGGAACAGGCCATTGCCAATCTCAGCAACAATCTGGCTAATGTCAGTACCAGTGGCTATAAAAAATCGCATATCAGCTTCGAGTCCATCCTCCGGGAAGAAACCCAGACGGGTCCGGCCAAAGGAATTAACTTCGACCGGATAGGCAAAAACTTTACCGATTTTTCGCCAGGCCCGGTCCGGATGACCGATAATCCTCTCGATGTCACCATCGAGGGTGAAGGCTTTTTTAAAGTGCAGGGGCCTGCCGGTATTTTATATACCAGGCGTGGTGATATGGCGATTGACGCTGATGGTCAACTCACTACCACAAGTGGCTTACCGGTACTCGATAACGGCAATTCGCCCATCACCATCCCCGACACCGACATCAGCAAGGTAGCCGTCGGCGACGATGGCACCATTTACATCCTTGGTCCACAGGGGTCCAGATCTGAAGTTGCCCAATTGGCGGTCGTCGAGGTTACCGACAAACTGCAGCTTAAAAGGGAATCCGATACCACATTTTCTCTTGAAGCGGGGGCAGAAGCCACTCCCAGTGAAGATTTTCGGGTCATCCAGGGCGGGCTGGAGCTGTCCAACGTCAATATGGCCGAGGGAATGGCTGAGATGATCAACAATTACCGGACTTTTGAAACCTATCACAAGGTGCTGAAAAGCTACCAGACTATTAGTGAGCAGCAGGAAGAACTTGGCACCCTCGGCTAATCGATGTTGGTACCCATGCAGCGCATGGGTACCAGGCGTCCAGTTGATGGGCTACATTCTATTACCCATGCGCTGCATGGGTAATAATGAAAGATCAGCATCATTTAATTATAGAACAAAGGAACAATCATGATCCGATCACTTTGGACCGGCACAACGGGAATGCACAGCCAGCAGTTGAACATCGACGTTATTTCCAACAATCTGGCTAACGTCAGCACTACCGGTTTTAAGAAAAGCAAGGCCGACTTTCAGGATCTGCTCTATCAGACGATGAAGGTACCCGGTAGTCAGACATCGTCTGACACCGAATCCCCCACCGGCATCCTCGTCGGTTTAGGAGTAAAACCCGCCGCGGTCACCAAAGTATTTTCCCAGGGTGATCTGATACTCACCGAAAACGAACTGGACGTCGCCATCGAAGGCAACGGTTTTCTGCAGGTTGAGCTGCCCAACGGCAATACCAGTTACACCAGGGCCGGAGCATTAAAACGCGACAGCAGTGGCCGCATAACAAACTCCGATGGCTATACAATTACCCCGGCAATTACCATTCCTGAAGGAGCCAGACAGATCACCATCAGTGAATCCGGTATTGTCAGTGCCATCATTGATGACGATACAACCAGTACCGAAATCGGTACCGTTGAATTAGCGTCTTTTACGAATAATGCCGGCCTCTCCGCCATTGGCAGAAACCTGTTCGAGGAGACCGCAGCCTCAGGCACTGCCCAGACGGGCACCCCCGGTGAAGACGGATTTGGCACCCTGCTCCAGAACTACCTGGAGGGATCAAACGTCAATATCGTTGAAGAATTGGCCAGTATGATCACTACGCAAAGGGCCTATGAGATTAATTCAAAGACCATCCAGACATCCGATGAAATGATGCAAACCACCAACAACCTCGTTTAATTATGAAAAAAGTATTCATTATATTCTGCCTGCTACTCGGGTCGGTGCATAGCGCCTCTGGACTGGAAATCACTTTTAAGGCAAACGGTGCCGCCGATGATTCCGTTATCAGGCTTGGTGATATTGCAATTTTTGATCAAGAAACGGAAATGGCTCGGGCACTTGCCACCCTTCCTGTTGGCCAGGCACCTTCTCCCGGCGAGAAAAGTTTGTTACGCTCGATGGATATCAAAGAGTATATCGTTTCCAGCCAGTCTCTTGCTGCAGATATCCGGTGGACCGGACCACCAACCATCACTGTGCTGCGCAGCGGCATTGCTATCGGCCCGGACAAAATACAAAAAATTATTGCCGCTTATATAACACAGAACCAGAACAACCTGCCCGAGGCAGAAATCCGTTTTGTCCCGGATTCTCTGCCCTTGCCCTTTTTTTTGCCGACCGGTGATCTCAGCTATGAGGTAACTCCCTCAAACCCAGGGATTCTCGGCAGTTCCCGCTTTTCGATAATTTTCAGAATCGACAATACAGTGGTGAAAAACATGTCGGTACGCGGCGAAATAGAAGCCCTTGCCCAGGTGGTTGTCTGTTCAGGTCCTTTAAAGAGAGGTGAGATACTCCGTCCACAACATCTCAAGACGGCGCTCATGGACATCAGCTCTCTCGCCAATCCGGGCTTTGCGATAGATGAGTTCGTAGGCAAAAAATTACAGCGAACCCTGCGAGCCGGTTCTCCTGTGTTACTGTCAATGATTGAGTCGCTGCCGATGGTACGACGAGGTGAAAAGGTCAAGATAGTTGTCAATGCTGGGCCCCTGCACCTGACCGCAACTGGGCTTGCCAGTAGTGACGGAGTATTGGACGAAATGATTCGAGTTCGCAATATCAACTCAAACAAAATGGTCTATTGCCGGGTGACCGCTCCTGGTCTGGTGGAGGTAATGCTTTAAGATGAAAAATGTACTGCTCATAATGTGCTGTGGCCTGCTGCTTGCCGCCTGCGCTCAGCCACAACCACCTTTAATCGCCATCCAGGAGCCTCTCGAAGAGATCCATGACGCTGAACCATTAATAAAGGAAGCCGGTTCACTCTGGCAGAACGGCAACCGTTCGATGTTTTCCGATCAAAAAGCCAGGAATGTCGGGGATATTGTTACCGTGATTATTTCCGAAACAGCCAGTGCATCAAAACAAGCCTCAACATCGACGAGCCGAAGTTCCGATATATCGGCAGCAATACCCAATCTGTTCGGACTGGAAAATGCGAGTGTCTTTACCGGCGACAAGCCAATTGATCTCAACAGCCTGGTCAGTGCTGAGTTTGGCACTGGCTTTGATGGCAGCGGCTCCACATCCAGAAAAGAAGACCTGAAAGCCTACCTTACCACCCAGGTTGTCGGACGTTACCCGAACGGTCAGTTGAAAATTCGCGGCGGCAAGGAAGTTATGGTCAACAGTGAAGTCCAGATTATTTATCTGACCGGCATTATCAGGCCGGTGGATATCACTGCTGCCAATACCGTCAGTTCGGCAAAAATCCTCAACGCCAGGATCAGCTACACCGGCAAAGGGGCGATCAGCGATAAACAGAAACCGGGTTGGGCGACGCGAGTGCTAGACAATATCTGGCCGTTTTAATATTTGAAATTAATCTACAGCACCCCATCTGTGTCCGATCAGCCGAATCAGCATACAAAAGAGTAGAGCCGATCGGGCTGCTTGAACATATCTGGAGCACTGGTGGATAATTTCGGTTCGTATGAAAATAAGCTGGTTTTTGTAAACTGGTTCCCATGCGCTGCATGGGAACCATATTATACGTTATCAATGGATGTGTGTATGAAATCATGTATCAATTTTATCATCTTCTCCTGTTTTTTCCTGCTGTTGTCGGACCAATACGCCCATGCGACCAGGGTAAAAGACATTGCCCAGCTCCATGGAGTTCGCGACAACCAACTTTTAGGTTATGGTCTGGTCTCGGGACTCAATGGCACCGGTGACGATATGAAAAAGTCGGTTTTTACCCTGCAGGCCATCTACAACATGATGACCAGACAGGGCATCACCATCAATCCCGACAATATCAATGATATCAAGGTAAAGAATGTGGCTGCCGTTATGGTCACCGCTTCTCTTCCACCATTTGCCAGATCGGGATCAACCCTGGACGTTCAGGTTTCCTCCATGGGCGATTCAAAGAGCCTGGCTGGCGGCACCCTGCTGATGACGCCGCTGCTCGGCCCGGACGGCAATGTCTATGCGGTTGCCCAGGGTTCTCTGACGGTGGGGGCTTTTTCTTTTGGGGGCAAGGCAGCGCAGGTCCAGAAAAACCATCCCACAGTCGGCCGCATCGCCAGTGGAGCAATTATCGAAAAGGCAATTCCGGTTGTCTTGGGTGCTGATGGCCATCTGCAATACCAGCTGCGTGATGCGGATTTTACCACCGCCTCGAATATCGCTGAATCGATCAACAAAAGTTTTGGCAAAGGTACTGCTTTTCCCGACAGTCCGGGAACGATTCAGGTAACTGTCCCACAATTGTATAAAGCGAAGCTGGTCGATTTTGTTGCCGCAGTTGAAGTGCTCAATGTTGAGGCAGATACCGGTGCTAAGGTGGTGGTCAACGAACGAACCGGCACCATTGTCATGGGCAAGGATATTCGCCTGTCTACGGTGGCTGTGTCCCATGGCAATTTGAGCCTTATCATCCGTGACGATTACAATGTATCACAACCTCAAGCGCTCAGCGACGGACAAACCGTCGTCACCCCGCAGACCAATATTTCCGTAGTTGAAGACGATGGGCAGCTGGTTCTGCTGGATATGAAAAAAGGCGTGTCCATCGGCGAGATTGCCAGCGCCCTCAATGCTATCGGCGCCACACCAAGGGATCTGATCGCTATTTTCCAGGCAATCAAAGCGGCCGGTTCTTTATATGGCGAACTTATTATCCTTTAACATGAGTATTTTACTATTATGGACTTCAAGATAGATCCACGAATTCTGACCAGCCACGCCACCCTTCCCACCGCTGACAAAAAGACTAGAAATCTGGAATCATTAAAAAAGTCAAGCCAGGAATTCGAGACACTTTTCGTCATGGAAATGTTCAAAGCGATGCGCAAAGCGGTACCGGAAGGTGGTCTCTTTGAAAAAAGTTCCGCAACAGAAATGTTCACCGAAATGCTCGATACGGAGACAGCCAAAGCCGCCACCGCCGGTAAAGGCCTCGGCATCGCCGACGCAATGTATAATCAGATGGCTAAGCTTATTGAAAAGAAAGAATAAATATCATGACGCTTCACGCTTGGAGTTTTTAGCTCAAACTTTGGTGGCTGCTTGCTCTCCCTCTTTTTTTTCATCTTCCTCACTGGATTTTCTAGGCTCTGGACTCTGGGCTCTGGTTCCCATGCGCTGCATGGGAACTC
>CBDTUM010000087.1:0-18225 GCA_965363495.1 uncultured Desulfopila sp. | reverse complement strand
ATGCTTACAGTACGGAGGTTATTCAAGATTTGGCGGTTTTCCGGTGAACGGTTACAAAGGAAAGATGAGATATGACAGTGAGTGAAAACGAAATTTCTGCCGACCAGGCAACCTCGGACGAATTGGTATATTATCGATTGCAGTTTCGCGAAGGTGGTCAGCAGTTCACCGGAGCAGGCCCGTTCACAGGACTTATTCAGGGTACCGTGGTGATGGTCGAGACGGATCATGGGCTTGAGCCCGCGCATATAGCAGGCTATTCACCTCTCTGCGGCTGCCCCGGCTCAAAACATCAGGTAAGCTATCAGATTGAACGACTTGCCCAGGGCGTTGAGCTGGAGAAATTTGTCAACCTGACAGAAAGTGAACAGGTTGCATTTAAGGCTTGTACCCTTTTAATAGCAAAGCATAGTTTAGACATGCATCTTGTTCGGGTGGAGCGCTATTTTAACGGCAGTAAGATGATTTTTTATTTTACTGCCGACAACCGGGTTGATTTTCGAGCCTTGGTGAAAGATCTCGTCCAGGAATTTCGTGCCAGGGTTGAAATGCGTCAGGTCGGGGTCCGGCATGAAACGAAAATGCTCGGCGGTATCGGTACCTGTGGACGTGAACTGTGCTGCTCCTCGTTTATTAAAAACTTTGATTCCGTATCCATCAAGATGGCCAAGGAGCAGGACCTGCCACTTAATCCGACCAAAATATCCGGAGTCTGTAATCGTCTGCTGTGCTGTTTGACCTATGAATATGAGACATATAAAAAACAGCGTAAAAATATGCCTAAGGCGGGAAAACGGATCAAGGTGAATGGTGAGCAATATCTTGTTAAACGTCAGATGCCGCTGCAGGATGCAATCGTTGCCCAAAAAAGTGACGGAGAGGATGTCATATTGTCAAAGGAACAGTGGAAACTAGCGCAGCCACTGAAAAAAGAAAATCCTGAGGAAAAAGAAAAGAAAAGAAAACGAGGAAAGTAGTCCGGGCTATGGACAGCTGAGGGAAAAGAAGACTCTTGTCAGCATTTTTGATAGAGGAATAATGATCAACTTAATCTCGTAACAAAAAATATAAATTTGAATGACTACATACATTACAACTCCAATATACTACGTCAATGCTCAACCTCATCTCGGTCATGCCTATACCACAATAGTTGCCGATACCTATAGTCGTTTTAAGAGATTATGCGGTGAAAAAGTGCGTTTTCAGACCGGAACCGATGAGCATGGCGATAAAATCGTCAAAGCGGCTGAAGAGCAGCATGTCCGGCCAAAAGAATATGTCGACAGAATCAGTGCACTGTTCCGAGCCACCTGGCCATTGCTACAGATCGAAGCCGACCATTTTATCCGCACCACGGATGTAGAGCATATGACGGTTGTTCAGAAAATTCTGCAGAAGGTTTATGACAGCGGCGACATCTATTTTGATGAGTATACCGGTTTATACTGTCAGGGCTGCGAACGATACCTTACCGAAAAAGAGCTGGTTGACGGTAACTGTCCAGATCATCAGAAGCCGCCCAAGGAAATTGCCGAACAGAACTATTTTTTTCGCATGTCTCGCTACCAGCAACAACTTATCGACCATATCCATAAGAATCCCGAATTTATAAGCCCGGAACGATATCGTAATGAAGTCTTGTCGTTTTTGAGCGAACCATTGGAAGATCTCTGTATTTCCAGGCCCAAGTCAAGGCTTACCTGGGGGATTGAATTGCCCTTTGACGATAATTTTGTGACCTATGTCTGGTTTGATGCTCTGATCAACTATCTTACCGGCATTGGCTATCCTGACGGCAGCGCTTTCAACGAGTATTGGTCGGTAGCTGAACACCTGATCGCCAAGGACATTCTCAAACCCCATGCCATATACTGGCCGACCATGCTCTTGGCTATGGGGGTACCTTTATACAAAAAACTCCATGTTCACGGCTACTGGAATATCGACGATACGAAAATGTCCAAGAGTATAGGCAATGTCGTTCGGCCAAAAGAGCTGGTTGATAACTATGGGGTAGATACCATACGCTATTTTACACTGCGAGAAATGTCTTTTGGCCTTGATTCGTCATTTAACTCCGAGGCGATTGTTGCCCGGCACAATGCCGATCTGGCCAATGATTTGGGCAATCTGTTTAGCCGGGCGACTGCCATGGTTCACAAGTATCGGCAGGCAAGGGTGCCGGAACCGGCAGAAGATAATGCTGCGGATAAAGAACTTCAGGCGGCAGCGCAGGCTATGCTCAAAGACTATCGGCAGCTGATGGCGGATTTTAACTTTCATCGCGCTTTACAGGCGGTCTGGGAATTTGTCGGTATGGCCAACAGGTATATTGTTAGTAATGCACCTTGGGCCCTTGCCAAAGATCCGGGGCAAAGCGCAAGACTTGATACGGTACTCTATAATACCCTTGAATGTTTGCGTATTTTGACTCTTGTGTTGCAGCCGGTTATGCCCGGTGCGGCAATAAGGATGGCTGAAAGTCTGGGGCTTGCAGCAGATGACGAGCGGGTTCGCTTTCTTGATAAGGGAGACACGTGGGGATTGCTCGCACCAGGCAGCCTGCTGCCCACCATCGACAATCTGTTTCCCCGTCTCGAGGAAGGTAGCAAAGAGGAAAACAATTCCGTGCCTGAAAAACCGGTAAAGGGGGAAGGTGAGACACTTCCTGAGGTCGAAGGAGATCTCGTCGATTTTGCCGATTTTCAGAAACTTGATTTGCGGGTCGCGGAAATTGTCACGGCCGAACCGATCAAACAGTCAAAAAAATTACTTAAATTGACTGTTAGAACACCGGCTGAGAGGATAATAGTTGCCGGCATTGCAGAATATTATAATGCTGAGGACCTGATTGGCCGACAAGTACTTATTGTCGCCAATCTCAAGCCCGTCAAAATAATGGGTGTGAAATCCCATGGCATGGTTTTAGCGGCAAAGACAGAAATGGATGGCAAAGAGCGTTTGGTCCTTTCTGCAGTGAGTGACATGGTTGCACCAGGTAGTAGAGTAGCCTGATAAATGGCGAGCAATGAGAAAACGAGTAATGAGAGAAGGAGAAACCAATGTTTGTGGTAAATAATTTTATGATGGCCATCGCCCAGCTCCTCGATTTTGTGCTGACTGCTTATATGTGGATAATTATCGGCAGGGCGGTGATTTCCTGGGTGAATGCCGATCCGTATAACCCTATAGTGAAATTTTTATACGAGGCTACAGAGCCGGTGTTGAGCCGTATTCGCCGATTGATACCTATCAGCTTTGGTGGCATAGATTTTTCACCGATGATACTCATCATTGCTATAATGTTTCTACAGAGTTTTGTGGTTCAGACCCTCAAACAAATTGCCATGGGCATGGGATGACCAGTGAAGTAGCAGTGCCTTGTGGTCATTACCACTATTATTTTTTCAAGGGAGCCAGATATGTTGACACCGCAGTCAATTAAAGATCAGGAATTTCAGACTAAATTCAGAGGATATGAGCCGATCGAGGTGAAAGCATATCTCGAGTTGCTCGCAGAAGATTTTTTTGAATTGACTGAAGAGAATCGTATTCAGGCTGAAGAAATCGAGACCCTTCTCATCGAGAAGGAGGCCTTGCTAAAAGGCAAGGAAGCGCTTACCAACGAAGTCAAGATTAGTCAGGAGAATGCCGAAGGGGTTCACGCGAAGATCCAGGAAAACAGCAAACATAAAGACCAGGAGATAGCCGATCTCAAAATACAATTTGACAACATGACAAAAACGACTGCTTCCCTGGAAGAAGAGAACGCGGCGTACCTGGAAGAAATAGCAGGCTTGGAAGAAGCTCTTACCAGTGGTGAGGGTTCTAGCCTGCAGGGGCAGGCTGAGCTTACAAAACTTCGGGACAAAATTGAGCTGCTGGAAGAAAAAAACAAAGAGCTGAAACAGGAAGGGGTGGATTTTAAGACCACCATTCTTGCCGCCCAGAAATTTGCAGATAGTTTGCGGCAGAGCGGACAGGAAGAGGCTGAAAAAATACTAAGTGAAGCCCATGCCGAAATTGAAAAATTCCGTAACGCGGCGGAGGCTGAACTGGCGCGGTTGCCCAAAGAGATTGAAGACTTAAAGCAGAAAAAAATGAAGGTGCGTAAGGATCTGGAAAAAACTCTGTATGCATATCTCGAGGGACTGGAAGTACAGTCGGAGGGAGACTCTGCTGCAAACGAAGACGATGTCGCCGACCTGTTTCAACGTATCCAGCTGCCGGATGACGAGAAAATAGATCCGGACGTGATCGACAAAACCAAGAATGATCGCACCTGAACAAGATACAATGAATAAAATTTTGGTCGGCACTTGAGATGCCATACCTCTCCACCTTACCGGATGGAAAAATATTAATACGCCTGCATGTGCAACCAAAGGCGTCTAAAAGTAGAATTGTCGGCTTCCATGACGGTTGTCTGAAAATCGCTGTGGCGGCTCCCCCTGTTGACGGCAAAGCCAACAAGGCAGTGGTCGGATTTCTGGCCGACATATTTGGTGTTTCTGCTCGCGATGTGGTGGTAAAATCCGGAGCTCAGTCAAGGAAAAAGCGGGTGGTCGTGCACGGGCAAGATGCCTCTGTCGTTCGCGAGACGATAGAAAATATAGTTCATGACCTCTGATGGTGTCAAGAGTGCCGATAAAACCGGGGCTTAAATGGCAATACCTTGACAATCTCGGCAAACCTGATGGGATTTCTAACCCCGGTAAATGGATAATACCCCCTTAAGGGGTGTTCTTTTTAATACTCGCTTGTCGGGTACTCTTTTCAGAGTCCTTTTAATCGAGGTTCTCTTCATTAGGAAGAAAAAACGCCGAGTATCTCCTGGTCTTTTTGCCGCTGTTGCTGGAGTATTTCATACCAAAGCCCAAAATTCTCCGTCTTCCAGCTAAGTTCATTTTCTTTCCACAGAATCGATGTCTCGGGCAGGAAGTCAATAAAAATATTCTCTACGTCACACCTTTCCATCTCATCCGAATGGCAGTACATGAGCGAGAGGATGTCGGCCACCTGGACGATTAGGGGATGTTTTTTGTGCGCGGGGGCTTCCTGAGGACAGTGATGATAGCCAATTGCCATGACCAGTTGTTCCGGAAGCAGCCATTTCCTGGCGAGCAGTAGACCTACCTTGTCGTGACTGATGGAAAATTGGGTCCGTTCTTCCGCAGAATCATTGGTGTTGCAGGGATTGGAAATATCGCGCAGAATCGAGTATTCGTTTGGAAAGGCCATGAACATGGCCAATTTCCCAATATCATGAATAAGTCCGGCGATGAAGAGTTCACTGGCGGGCAGTCGAAGTTGCTCGCCGATAATTTTAGCGGCCAGGCCACAGGTAAAGGCGTGTTCCCAAAAGAGACTGATTGTATTTTTGTTGTCGACACTCAGCTTTGGAAAGGAAGAAAATATTGCTTTACCTATAACAATATTTTTGATTTCTTCATGGCCGAGTACAACTACCGCCCGTTCTATGGTGCTTGCGCCGCGAGGAAAACCGAAGAATGCAGAATTGGCAACTTTTAGAATCGTACTGCACATCGTCTGGTCCGGCAGGATAACCTGCATCAGATCGGTCGCGCTGCTTTTTGGATTTGCAGTGACTGCAATTACCTGAGAGACAATTGCCGGCAGTGCCGGTAAGGAATTTATCTGTTTGTCTAGCGCGGCGTGGTATGGATGCGTCATAATTATGGTTTAAAAAATGTGTTAAGGATGTCGGAGTCACTGCGAACAACAGGAGATGAAAAGGTCCTGGAGGCCGGGACAGGTGTGTCTTTACTGTCTGTCATAATGAATCCTGATACCGATTGGCGGCTATGACAATTATGGCTGATAGATCAGTTCATCCAGCGTTTTTTAAAACCCTACTGCACAAGTATAATAAAATAAAGGTACTGAATTGCAACGTATATGACAATCTTTACATGGTGACCAGTTTGGCAAAAAGTTGCTTTGTGAGGTCTTTTTTTTAACGGGCTTAATTGATATGAAAAATTACCTCAATCCTAAAAAGGAAGCTTTTCGATGCCGGAATAGTCGAAAAGTGTAAAGGCTTCAGAGGCCAATGAATCCAGTTTCTCTCTTGCTGCATCAAAGAGCGGCAGTTCGGGCAGTAAAGGCATTCTCGTGGTGACCGCCGGGGGCGGAAAGATGCGCAGTTCCTTCTCCATATTCTGCCCTGCCAGGGTGGGGTTGTCTGCGGAGAGGAGGGCGGAATGCATGGAATCGGCGTTGTCGATTTCGCGAAGAAAATTGAGAATGCCCGAGAGATCGTTCATCCGATAGAATCGATCTATTTCCTTGCAGATATCCTCGTGCTCTTCATCGAGATTGGTATAGATCTCCCTGTATGCATTGATATCGTCGGTAAGTAGACGGTAGACCTGGTACACGAGATTCCTAAATCGCCTCCTTCTGGTGAATCCTTTTCCCCCCAGCCCAACAAACAGTCGCTGCCACTCTACAGGGGAATGTGGATCGGCATGCAGGTTGCCAAACGACTCGGGGATCCCGGTTAATTGAATGAAAGAAGAAAAAAGTCTATCGTTTTGCAAAAGGCAGTGCATTCGCTGCATGCTCGTCGCAATGTTGATAGCGTATTTTTCATCGACACCCTGCAGGCCTAAGAGGTACTGGCTGGAGTCGGTCTCAATCTGCTTGCGAAATCCGAAGTACCGATTGGCGATATCCTGTTTTATTTCATAAACGAGTGCTTTGCTAATATCTTCCATGCGGGCTCGACTTAGAACAATGAAAAACGGCCTGATAGGGCCTGTCAGTGAATGGTAATCCGATAGCATCTCATAATATTTGGTAGTATAGTACGAAAATTGGTAAGAATCACCTCTCTTTTTTTACTATTTTATAAATAATATTCTGTGTTTTTATCCCTGTAGGGGCGCTGGTAATTTGCAGCAGAACAAAGCGAAAAACACAGAGGGGGGGGGAGTGTAAGTCCCTGGCGGGTTGAGGATGGCATATGGTTTCTGGTGAGTTTCAAGATGATATTACAGCGCGTATCAAAGAAGCGTCCGATATCGTTCATGTTATTGGTGAATGTGTCGATTTGAAAAAGAGCGGTACGCGGTATCTTGGCCTGTGCCCCTTTCATGGCGAGAAGACGCCTTCTTTTTCCGTACATAGCGGACAACAGTTCTTTCATTGCTTTGGCTGTGGGGAATCCGGAGATGTTTTTACGTTTGTTATGAAATACTATGGCCTCAACTTTCCCGATGCTATAAAGACACTGGCCAACAAGTATCATATTGAACTCCCCGAACGCCGTCGTTCCCAAGAAGAACAATTGCGGGTGAAAAAGAAAGAACATCTCTTTGCGGTCAATGAAAAAGCTGCATTAATATACAGTCGCTATCTGGGAGAATCGACGGGAGCGAAAGCTGCCACAGCGTATTTGCAAAAACGAGGTGTGACTGAAGATGTCCTGACCAGATTTCGTATAGGGTATGCGCCGGCAGTTGAGGTTGAAGGGTGGAATTATCTTGGTGGTCGCTTCTCTGGAGCTGAATCGAAAGCGGCGATTGAGGCTGGTTTATTGGTCGAACGAGAAAATGGGGGGACCTATGATCGTTTTCGGGATCGCATTGTTTTTCCTATTGCCGACATAAGCGGGAGGATTTGCGGCTTTGGCGGGAGGATTGTCGGCGAAGGACAACCCAAATATCTCAACTCGCCGGAAAGTCCGGTCTTTAGTAAAAGTAATCTGCTTCTGGGTCTGTACCAGCAAAAAGAAGATATTCGGCGGAGCAATGAAGCTGTTCTTGTTGAAGGTAATTTTGATCTCATTTCTCTTGTCGCCGCCGGCTGTACCAATGTTGTGGCCCCTTTGGGTACAGCTTTTACCCGGGAGCAGCTGAGAATGATTAAGCGGTTTGCCGAAAGGGTGACCCTCCTTTTTGATGGTGACGCGGCAGGGGCCAAGGCCGCCGTCAGGGGGGTGCCACTGTTCCTCGCCGAACAGATTGCCGGTAGGGTGGCGCTTCTGCCCGAGGGGCATGATCCGGATACCTTCATTCGAGAAAAAGGATTGGCACCATTGCTGCAGTTGCTTGAGCAGGCCGAATCTCTGCCTGAGTTTGTGCTGAACCGATTTATTGCCGAGTTTGGCCTTACTCTGGACGGAAAAAGACACATTGTCGAGGAGTTGCAGCCATTAGTCAGAGCGGCGGTCTCGCCCCTGCAGCGCTCGATCTTTGTCGCCCACTTCGCGGAAAAACTGGGCATCCCAGCTGCGCAGTTTGATGGGCACCTCGATGCTGCTCCGGTCAATCCCGTTACCCCCCCCGCAGCTCCTGGCAAAAAGCACAATAGCGAACGGATTGTGCCCCTGTCGATCCCGCAGCGACAATTGTTGGAGTTCATGATCCTCCAGCCAAGATTTTTTTTGCAGCTGGAAGAGGGCGGTATCAGAGAATGTCTGGCGAATGGAGTCGGGGAAATCCTCTTTTTACAGCTCAGAAGTTTGTTGGCCAAAAAAGCCGATGCGGAACCTGAAGAGCTGTTGACCGTTCTTTCTGAAGGTGCGGAGCGAAATCTGGTCGCGGAGTTGTTGCAGCGGGCCCCGACTCATTCCCAGGGGATAAACGAAGATAATTGCCGGGAGGAATGTGCCGATCTTCTTGAATATCTTCGCACATATCACCTTAAAAAGAGTTCCGAAGAGCTGATGGCTCGCATGCAGCGCGCGCAGCAGGATGGTGACGCAGGATTGTTGCATGAGCTGATGGTGCAGAAAATGGCAATTACCCGGAAGCTGCACGGGGAGTAACTTTGCCTTTTGTAGCGATTGTGGAGTGCTGGAAGTGAATGTTTTTGTCCGGTGTTGGATGAATTTACTTGACATTTTGTTCAGTTTCGTTTGATTGAAGGGAAGAACAATCCGTATTGTTAGTGATTGTAATAGCAGCGTAAATGGCAGATAAAACGAATAAATACAGAGTGTATTAATGTCTGTCGGGCAGCAAGTATAAACATTTTGCTGCACTGAGGTGGTGAGCATGACGGCGGCGGGGAGTGAAGACGAAATGGCCAGGAATATTGATGAGACAATGACAGATTATGATATGGAAAAAGACGCGTCGTTTGACGACCTGTCTGAGGATTCTGACGACGATATTGCTTCTCCTGTGGATTTTTCGGATTTGAACTGTGATAGACGGCTAGGCCGGCAGGAGCGTCGGAACGGTCCGTTTGGCGACAGAAGAAAAACAGACCGGCGAAGGGCTTCCCGGCATACCGATGATACGGGCAAGGCGTCTAAGTCAGAAACGTTCGTCGATCCGATGAACATTTATCTCCGGGAGATGGGGACGCTTACTCTTCTCAGCCATAAAGAAGAATTGAAGTTGGCAAAGATGATGGAAGATGGGAAACGACGGGTGCAGGGGGTTGTTCTTAAAACGCCACTGGCCATTCCCGCACTTCTTGAAGTTGTCAAAGGATTGGACAGCAATGCTGAAAAAATTTGTCAGATTGTTTCCGGTATAGTCGAAAATACACCTGCTATCGTGAAGAAGGAAAGTAAAGATTTTCTCCTTCGAATCGACAAGGCCGTGGAGCTGAATAAAGCTCGGGAAGAACTGTTGACGAGTTATCTGCAACTTAATGCCAAAACTCCCGAGGCCGAAAAGCAACTAGTTGAAATTGAAAAAAAAGGTGCAGCGATCGCCCAGGTTTTTGCCGACAAGGATATCTGCTCTGACTGTATAAAGGCAATAGCTGCAGGCCTTGAGGAGCTTTCAAAACGTTTCCGCAAGGTCTTTGTCGAAGTGATGGGTGAGCATGTGGCTCGAGCCGCTGGCTCTTTAGCCGATGTGGCTCCGGAACGTATTGAACTGCAGGTCAATCGTCAGATTCTCGAAGAATCTGGTATCGATGAGAGGCAGTTGCGCCATATTCTTCAGGAAATCGACGCCGGTTGGGAACTGTATAAATTGGGAAAAGAAGGTTTGGTGCGGGCAAATCTTCGTCTGGTAATTTCCGTATCGAAAAAATTTATTAATCGTGGCTTACAGTTCTCCGACCTCATTCAGGAAGGAAATATCGGACTGATGAAGGCTGTTGAAAAATTCGACTATCATCGTGGTTTCAAGTTCAGCACCTATGCCACATGGTGGATCAGGCAGGCCATCACTCGAGGTATTGCCGACCAGGGGCGGACTATCCGTCTGCCCGTGCATATGATTGAGACAATCAATCGTCTGCTGCGGGTATCAAAGGATTTCATGTTGGAAGAGCATCGCGAACCAACCCCTGAGGAGATGGCGGAGCAATTGGGGACAGATGTTGCCAAGGTCAAGTCGGCACTAAAAATTGCCAAAGATGCAATTTCGCTCGACACGCCGGTTGGCGATGATGGCGAGACATTTTTGGGCGATTTTATCGAGGACGTGGAAAATCTTGGTCCGGACGAAGTCTCAATGGTGGCAAGTCTTAGGGATTGCCTCAATCAGGTGTTGTCATCTCTTTCCCCGCGCGAGGCTAAGGTCTTGAAAATGCGCTATGGTATAGATGTAGATTGCGATCATACCCTGGAAGAGGTGGGGCAGTGTTTTGCAGTGACCAGAGAGCGGATTCGGCAGATTGAAGCCCAGGCCATCATGAAACTGAAGCACCCTTCACGCATTGAGGAGTTACGAGTGTTCATGACCGACTGATGCGGCAATGCATTACGGACAGAGCCTTCCGCTTGCTTTTGCAGACCTTTCTTTGCCGCTCGTTTGTTGCTCTGTCTGCATTGTTGTACCCCAACGGTACTACCAATGAGCGCGTATGAAGCTTTTTGCTTAACCATCCCAAAAATTACGTTATCACGAGTTTGACAATGTTTTTCTGCCGCTATATGACCTGCAAAAGATATCATGCCAATGATATACCATGAGGAAGATTTGATGGCCTCCACTCTCGACTGGATAAATCTAAGTCTCGTGCCCGGCCTGGGGCTTGGTGGATATTGGCGCCTTATTGAACATTTCCGTTCTCCGGCTGAAGTCTTTCGTGCTTCTCAAAAAGAGTTGCTGCAGGTCGATGGCATCAAAGAGCGGCAGGTATCCGGTCTTTTTACAGCAGCAGATAACCGAAATCGCGGCGAGCAGGAGCTGGAACGACTGGCCGCACTTGGAGGGGTGGCGATTTCTTTTGCAGACGATGCATATCCATCTTTGCTGCAACAACTTGTAGATCCACCACCAGTCCTGTATATACTCGGCCGGAGCGAACTTGTAAGCACTCCCTGTGTGGCGCTGGTTGGCTCCCGTGCGGCTACCAGTTACGGTCGGAGGACGGCTTTTAATCTGGGCCGCAGCCTGGCGACTTTGTCGGTGACGGTTGTCTCCGGACTTGCGCTGGGAATCGATGCGGAATCGCATTTAGGTGCTCTGGCCGGAGCAGGGAACACCGTGGCCGTACTTGGATGTGGCCTGGATGTGGTGTATCCGCAACAGAATAAATTTCTTTACACGCAAATCGCCGAACGTGGTGCCCTGGTGACCGAGTATCCTCTGGGGACGAGGCCGGAAGGCTTCCGGTTTCCGGCGAGAAACCGGATTATAGCTGGTCTGAGCCAGGGCGTAATTGTCGTTGAGGCGGCCAGAAGATCAGGATCTCTTATTACCGCCCAGATGGCTCTCGACTATGGTCGGGAGGTATTTGCAGTTCCGGGGCAGGTCGATTCCTGCAAGAGTGAAGGTACGCACTGGCTGTTGCAGCAAGGTGCGAAACTGGTGCAAAGAGTCGAGGATATAGTGGTCGAATTAAGTGTGCCGTACACAAAGAACCAGGCGACGACGCAAACTTTGCAACAGGAAGAAAAAAAAGACATTGAACCTGACGCCTTAGCCTTGTTGGGATATCTTGAGCCTTATCCGCTGATGCGAGATGACCTTTTGGGAAAATCGGGTGTTTCTCCGGCTAGGCTGAGTGAACTTTTGCTGTTGCTCGAGCTGGATGGGCTGATTGAAATGCTTCCTGGGGATAAGCTGAGGAGAATCGCCGGCTAATTACTGCCGTTTCTTTTCGTCCGAAGCGCTCATTCGGAGATAACCAGAGTGTTGTAAAGGAATATTATGAAAAAAAATATACAGATAGCACCTTCGATCTTGTCTGCCGATTTCAGTCGATTAGGCGACGAGATACGAGCTGTCGACACAGCAGGTTGCGATATTATTCATATTGATGTGATGGATGGCCACTTTGTGCCGAATATCACCATTGGTCCTCTGGTTGTAAAGGCAGCCAGGGCTGTTACCCATAAGGATCTCGACGTTCATTTGATGATATCGGATGCGGACAGGTTTGTTGATGCGTTTGCCTCAGCCGGTGCTGACTGGATCTCCGTGCATGTCGAAGCCTGCAACCATCTGCATCGAACTGTCTCCAGAATTAAGGAATTGGGCAAAAAAGCCGGAGTGGTTGTCAATCCGGCGACATCGCTTGCCACCCTCGATTACATCCTGGAGGAGGTAGATCTGGTCATGCTAATGTCGGTTAATCCGGGTTTTGGCGGTCAATCGTTTATTCCGTCAACACTTGGCAAGATATGGCAGCTCAGACAGCGAATAGAGGCCATGGGGCTTGAGGTAGAGATTGAGGTCGATGGTGGGATAAGTGAGGCGACTATCTCCGATGTCGCTGAAGCCGGTGCCAATATCTTTGTTGCCGGCTCGGCGATATATGGCAGTAAAGACTATAAACAGATCATAGCTACTCTTAAAAAACGAGCTGAGATTGCTGCAGCAAAGTATCGATAACAGGGTAACATCGCGGAAGGCGTACAGCCATGATACCTGGACGAAAAAGGTGCAGTTTTTAGCCGGTCTGAAGCCTGCCTAAATATTGCTGAACCAATTGCCACATAAGCTGAAGTGGTGAGAGTCCTGGCCTGAATCACGATTCAGTCGATAGCTCAATTCTATTGGATTTTTGTTGACAAAAGTGCGCAGCAAAGATATTCTCACACGCTGAATGGGAATTCACTATCATAGCTCGTTGTTCTGCGCTACGTATTGAAAACGTCAGGAAAGTTTTTGCAGTCCTTACGCTTGAAATAATAAACCGAAGGCTGGTTTCAGTTTTTCTGTTTAGAGTAAGAATTTTGGTAAATGAGTTTGGTTAAGGTTGCAGTATAAATAGTAATTTTTTAGGAGGAAATCATGGCAAAGCATGAGACGCCCTTGTTGGACCAGTTGGAGAGTGGCCCGTGGCCAAGCTTCGTGACCGACATTAAGCGCCAAGCGGAAAAATCGCCTCAGTGTTGGGATATTCTTGGTGTCCTGGAGTTATCCTATAAAGACAGGATCACCCACTGGAAGCACGGCGGTATCGTAGGCGTTTTTGGTTACGGTGGTGGTATTGTCGGACGATACGTTGATCTACCTAAGCAATTCCCCGGAGTTGAGCATTTTCATACTGTTCGTGTGGCTCAGCCGTCATCAAAGTACTATTCTACGAAAAATCTTCGTCAGATGATGGATCTTTGGGAAAAATACGGTTCTGGTATGACCAATTTCCACGGTTCGACCGGTGATATCATTCTCCTTGGTACCCGTACCGAGAATCTTGAGCCGTTTTTCTGGGATCTGACCCACGACATGAAGCAGGATCTTGGTGGCTCCGGTTCCAATCTTCGTACTCCTGCTAACTGTGTTGGTCAGTCACGTTGTGAATGGTCCTGTTATGATACGGAAGAAGCCTGCTATCATCTGACTATGCATTATCAGGATGAGATTCATCGTCCGGCATTTCCTTATAAATTCAAGTTTAAGTTTTCCGGTTGTCCAAACGACTGCGTTGCTGCCATTGCCCGTTCCGATGTCAGCGTTATCGGCACCTGGAGAGATAATATCCGTATCGATCAGGCTGCCGTGAAAGAGTATGTCGCTGGTAATTATCCACCAAACGGTGGGTCGCATTCCGGCAAAGACTGGGGTCCATTTGATCTTCAGAAAGAAGTGATCGATATCTGTCCTACCGAATGTATGTGGATGGAAGGCGATGAACTGAAAATCGACGATAAAGAATGTACCCGCTGCATGCATTGCATCAATGTTATGCCTCGGGCGCTGCGCCCTGGTGCTGACCAAGGTGCAACCATCTGCGTTGGTGCCAAAGCTCCAATCCTCGATGGTGCTCAGTTTTCTACCCTTATCGTGCCTTTCATGAAAATATCCAAGGACAATGATTTCGAAGAACTCATTGAGTTCATCGAGACTATTTGGGACTGGTGGATGGAAGTTGGTAAGAACCGTGAACGTGTTGGTGAAACCATGCAGCGCGTAGGGCTTCCTACCTTCCTGCAGGTTATGGGTATTGACCCAATCCCACAGCATGTCAAAGAGCCTCGGTCTAACCCTTATATATTCTGGAAAGAGGAAGAGGTTGAGGGTGGTTTTGAGCGTGATATTGTTGAATTCCGTGCCAAACACGCCGCCTAATTAATTAATGCTGTTTTAAATTGAGCTAACAATTCATTTTAAATATAAGGAGATTTATACCATGGGTTATGATCCAACTAAACCAATGGAAGGACGTATTTCTGATCTTGGTCCACCAAATTACGAGCAGTTTTTCCCACCGGTCATCAAGGCGAACAAAGGCAAATGGTTGTGGCATGAAATTATTCAGCCAGGGGTTTTGATGCACAAATCCGAGACTGGTGATGAAGTGTATACCGTTCGTTGCGGTACTTGTCGTCTTGTCTCAATAGAATATATTCGCGAAGTATGTGATATCGCTGATAAGCATTGTGACGGTTTCATGCGATGGACCACTCGCAACAACGTCGAGTTCATGGTTGATTCCAAAGATAAGGTTCAGCCTTTGCTCGACACTCTGGCCAGCATGGGTAACAGATACCCTGTTGGTGGAACTGGCGCAGGTGTGACAAATATAGTCCATACTCAGGGCTGGGTCCATTGCCATACCCCGGCAACCGATGCCTCCGGCGTTGTCAAAGCGGTTATGGATGAACTGTTTGATTACTTTACCTCTATGACGCTTCCTGCCCAGGTACGTATTGCTCTGGCCTGTTGTCTGAATATGTGCGGTGCTGTACATGCATCTGATATCGCCATCCTTGGAATTCACCGTAAACCACCGATGATCGATCATACTCGTATCACTGGTGTTTGCGAGTTGCCACTGGCGATCGCTTCTTGTCCTTTGGGTGCTGTAAAGCCCGCTAAAGCAATGGTAGACGGCAAAGAGATTAAATCAGTCAAAGTAAACGTCGAACGTTGTATGTTCTGTGGTAACTGTTACACCATGTGTCCAGCAATGCCGCTGGCGGATCCGGAAGGTGACGGTATAGCCATTCTGGTTGGTGGAAAGGTTTCTAACAGAATTAGCGCACCGAAGTTTTCCAAGCTGGTTATTCCATTTTTGCCGAATACTACTCCCCGTTGGCCTGAAACTGTTCAGGCTGTCAAGCAAATCCTCGAAGCTTATGCTAAAGATGCCAAGAAATATGAGCGTGTTGGTGAGTGGGCGGAAAGAATTGGTTGGGAGAAGTTCTTTGAAAAATGTGATATTCCATTTACGATGAAAAGCATCGACGACTATCGTCTTGCTTATGACACCTGGCGCACTACCACACAGTTCAAGTACACCAGCCATATCAAATAGTAGGGCAAGAGTGGTATCTGATGATCAGGTGGTGTTGAACCGCCTGATCATTTGATATTTTCTTCTTCAAAACTATACCAGGAGTAACATTATGGCACTCAGTACAGAAGATCTAAAAAAGGCCATTGAGGAGAAAGCTACTAAATCTCCAAAGCCCCAGTTGTATATTAAGGATTTCTATGCATGTGATCCTGATTCTAAGCCTCGAGTTATTAAGAATGTCGCAAACGAGATGGTACGTGAAGGCAAACTTATGTTCTGGTCTTCTGGATCAACCACCATGTATGCTCTCCCTAGCCGTATTAAGAACGAGGAAGGTTCAGAGGGTATTAATTAGAAGCAGAATAACCTATTTCGTTTTTCTAAAAGCATAAAGGATCCTTTTCTTTATGCTTTTTTTTATTTGCTATGTATCCAATCCATTTCTTTAAGTCCACCCCCTCTACCAATATCATTGCCAAGAAGCTTGCCGAAGATGGTGCCCTTCACGGCACAGCTGTTATCGCCGCCAACCAGACAGAGGGCCGCGGCCGTCTCGGTAAGAGCTGGTATTCTGCCGCAGGTAAAGGCCTCTATTGCTCGATAATAGTAAGACCAAAACTTGCAGTGGAGGATTACCCCAAAATCACCCTGGCGGCAGGACTTGGTGTGGCATTAGCGATAGATCGCATTGCATGTGTCTTGACGCAGTTGAAATGGCCTAATGATATTTTTATCGACGGCAAAAAGTGCGGGGGAATATTAACAGAATCCTCGTCGCTTAACGAGCCGGTAGAGCAACGTTATGCTGTAATTGGTATCGGATTAAACCTCGGATCGGCTTTTGAGGATTTCCCTGTGGATATACGCGACAAGACAACGTCTCTTTTTATTAAAACAGGCAAAAACTACGATGCTCAGCGAGTCTTTTTGACTATTCGTGATGAAATCCTACTGCAGCTCGAGGGTTTTTCTAATGATGGATTTCCGCCTATTCTCGCATCCTGGAAAGGCCGAGATTTCCTTTTGGGCAAGGAGATGGAATGTGTCTCTTCTAAAGGAAAGATTATAACCGGTGTGTCTCTAGGACCCGATGCTGAGGGCCAATTGCACGTTAAGGCTCCGGATGGCAGGATACACACGGTTCTATCAGGAGATATAAGGCTTGCGCTCAAATAAAAAAAGCCGGTAGAGCGTTTTTACCTCTACCGGCTTGGAGTTTATCAGGCAGTTGCTGTTAGTAGCGATAATACTCCGGCTTGTAGGGCCCGTTGATTGATACCCCGATATAGTCGGCCTGCTCCTTGGTGAGTGTGGTTAAATTTACACCAATTTTCTTTAAATGGAGGCGAGCAACCATTTCGTCGAGAGATTTAGGCAAGAAGTAGACCTTGTTCTCATACTTTCCAGGGTTCTGCCAAAGTTCGATTTGTGCCAAGACTTGATTCGTAAAAGAATTGCTCATGACAAAACTTGGATGGCCTGTTGCGCAACCAAGATTTACCAGCCGGCCTTCCGCCAAAATAATGATTTTCTTGCCATCGGGAAAAATCACGTGATCGACTTGAGGTTTAATAGTGTCCCACTCGAGATCTTTGATTCCGGCTATGTCAATTTCCGAGTCAAAATGACCTATATTGCAGACTATAGCCTCATCCGGCATTGCTTCCATGTGCTTGCGGCTAATGACTTTCAGGTTTCCGGTGCAGGTGACAAATATATTACCGATGGACGCTACTTGGTCCATGGTCACAACCCGGTAGCCTTCCATTGCCGCTTGCAGTGCGCAGATTGGATCAATTTCGGTAACATGAACAATGGCGCCCATGCCTTTTAAGGCCTGAGCACATCCTTTTCCCACATCGCCAAAACCTACCACCACCGCATTTTTTCCGGCAATCATAACATCGGTGGCTCTTTTTATCCCATCGATCAGAGATTCCCGGCATCCATAAAGATTGTCAAACTTTGACTTAGTGACGGAGTCGTTTACGTTGAAGGCAGGGCAAGCAAGAGTCCCAGCTGTTGCCATCTCATTCAATCGATGAACGCCAGTGGTGGTTTCTTCGCTGATACCGCGAATATTTGCGAGTTCTTTGGTGTATTTCTGATGAAGCACCAAGGTAATGTCACCTCCGTCATCAAGGATCATGTTAGGGCGCCAGCCATCCGTTCCAAATATTGTCTGGTCAATGCACCACCAGAATTCTTCTTCGGACTCGCCCTTCCAGGCAAAGGTAGGAATTCCTGCTGCAGCCATTGCTGCAGCAGCTTGGTCTTGAGTGGAGAAAATATTGCAACTTGACCAGCGCACTTCTGCACCAAGGGCTACAAGGGTCTCCATCAATACGGCTGTCTGGATAGTCATATGCAGGCAACCGGCAATACGGGCACCTTTTAAAGGTGCTTTATCCCGATATTCTTCCCGCAAGGCCATGAGGCCAGGCATTTCGGTTTCGGCAATGGCGACTTCTTTTCGCCCCCAGTCGGCAAGACTCATATCTGCGACTTTGTAATCTTTAAATTGTTCGGTCATTTCTGTCTTCCATTTATGGTTGAGATTCATTTTTATTTGAACAAGTGCTGCTGTATAGACGG
>CBDTUM010000086.1:0-18423 GCA_965363495.1 uncultured Desulfopila sp. | reverse complement strand
CCCGGAGTCGCCAGTCAATTTCACTTATGTCAAAATCATTAGCTTCTTTCATTGGCTTGTATATTGCGCAGAGTTAGAGGGGGAAGAGTTATATTGTACTGCAGCGGAGTGTTCGAAGCCCTTAGGTCGGCTTGTTGCTGTCATGGTGACGAAATTGTGGCGGGTATGAGAAAGGTATTGGTGAGAATTTTCAACCCTTTCTGACCCTGGCTTTTTGAGGTGACAAAATACATGCTGGTTCCGGCACACCCGGAAACAAGTATGTCGACGTTATTGTTACCGAGAGCAGTAAAGGCAATATCGACAATGCCGAATCTATCCTGGAAATGAGGGCCGAACAGAAACAATACTTCCACCGGCTGTTCCAGGGTAAATTTCGTGTTCTTTTCGTTTTTCAATAGTGCGTTTACGGCACTGCGCAATACCTTTGAGTCATTGCTGTCAAAGAGGATATGGAGCTCTATTGTATTGCTATTGCCGGCGTGCCAGGTAACGAGCTCGAATCGCTTGAGAGAGTGTTCTAAGTCGGTAATTCGTTGGCCCCAGAGTTCCGCACTTGCAGCAGGGAAACGGAGAATTGCCAGGGCGAGGCCAGTCTTTTCCGTGATGCCGTACACTTTAACCCGTTCTTCCCTATATACTGCAATCGTTTGCACGTGCGTTTCTCCCAAAATAAGCAGCTCACATTTGTATCTGTATTTGTGTTACCCGAAAACCTTGACGAAAGGGAGCATGGTTTTCCGGGAGAAGAAGAAAAGATTGTAGTTTCTCGGCAATGGTGTCAAGCAGCAGATAATCCGTATTGATTGCGATTGCCGAAATAGAAGTGCTGAAAGAATAAACAGGAAAACCACAGTGGCCGAAAAAGTTGATGATACGGCCCAGCAGCTTCAATTCGTTTCTGTGCGGAAAAATCGTCAGCGTGCCGACAGAAGAAATGATACAGCTGTGCACACCCGGCAAAGATGCACTTTTAAGGATGTCGTGGATTGTATCAAGCTCACAGCACTCCACACAAAAAATGAACTCAGGAGTTTTGGTAAAAACTGAGTGACAGAGAAAAGAAATGTTTATGTTTTTTTCAGCTATCAGGTGCAGCAGGCGACAAATAGTAGAATTGTCAGGGGACTTGCAGGCAACATTTACTTGTATCAGTTCTTCACTGAACTTAATACCTCCAACACGAATTTTTTCTTTCATTTCCATTGGCTTGCCAAAAAAAGAAAGAACTGTTCTCTTCTGCCAAGCACTGAGACCCGGCAGGAGAGAACAGCAGAAAGACTACAAATTGTCTTGAACAATTTCCATGAGCTTGTCGAGATCTATGGGCTTCGGTACGAAATCGTTGGCCAGAGTCGTCTTGCCACCCATATGGGTATAATTGGTCGATTTTATGGCTTCGGTAACTGCTGTCAGCAGGATAACAACAATACTTTTATACTCTTCAGAAGTTTTTAATTCTTCACACAAGGTATACCCGTCTTTTCGCGGCATCATCACATCGAGAATGATAAGATCAGGGCGTTCTTCCTTGATACGATCCATGGCTTCGAAGCCATCATATGCTTTGGCAACACGAAAATTGGAGCTTTCCAACTTCATGGAGACCATTTCCACGAGATCGGTATCGTCATCTACCACAAGAACCAGTTTTTTATCGCTCATGTGCAATTCTCCTCCATTTTTTTATGGGTTGAAAAGTCATACATATCTATACCTGAGGTCGAGGAAGAAGTCCTGCTCTTTCACAAATTTCTTCAACTTTTTCTTCCCATTCGATAGCCATGATATGAAAACCGGCTACCCCCTCGACATTTTTCAATCTCTCTATGGTTTCAACACAGATGGTAAGGCCTTCTTCCGCCTGTTTTTCTTTGGGGACTGAAGCCATCCTGTCGACGATCTCTTTTGGTACATCCATGCCAGGCACCCTGTTGGCCATGTACCGCGCAGCGCCCAGTGATTTACAAGGGGTCACGCCGGCGAGGATGTAGCACTTTTTGTGCAGTCCTTTGGCCCGAACGCCTTCCATCCATCTTTCAAATTTGTCGACATTGAAGATGCATTGTGTCTGAATAAAATCGGCACCAGCGGCGATTTTCTTGGCCAGGCGCATAACTCTGAGCTCAAAGGGGTCGGCAAAGGGATTAGCGGCGGCGCCAATAAACATTTTGGGCGCACCTTTGATTTCCGCACCACCTTGTAATATCCCTTTGTCACGCATATCTCTGACCATCTGAATTAACTGCATGGAATCGATGTCGTGGACATTCATGGCCATTGGATGGTCGCCAAATTTAGTATGGTCGCCGGAAAGACAGAGCATGGTGTCGATGCCAAAAGCATAGGCACCGATGATATCGGCCTGCATGGCCAATCTATTGCGGTCTCGGCAGGTAACCTGAAACAGTGGGTTCAATCCCTGCTGTTTGATGATAACTGAAGCAGCCAGGCTGGACATGCGAACCATAGCCGTCTGGTTGTCAGTCACATTTACCGCATCGACAATACCCTCAAGGTATTTTGATTTGGTGACGACTTCATCGAATTGAGCTCCGCGTGGCGGCCCGCACTCCGAGGTAACTGCCAGATGTCCCGCTGCTAAAATTTTTTCTAATTTGCTTTCAGTTTTCATTCTGCCAAATCCTCTCTGATAATCTTTCTTGGACCACTACCGCCACCCGAACGCCAATCTTTTGCCGGAACGATATCTAAATATCTATCCTGCAAGCCAAGGGCTTTCAATCTGTCCCAGATAAGCTGCCATACACAGTCCACATCGTCACTGATCTCGCACTTTCCGCCGGTTGAACCGCCGCAGGGGCCGTTCATCAGTTGTTTGGCGCATCTGGCAATCGGACATATACCGCCGGTAATGCCGAGGAGGCAGTTGCCGCAACCCTGGCATCTTTCCGCCCACACCCCCTGACGCTCGGAAGCACCCATAAATGAGGTGTTAAGCGCGGGAAATACCGGTTTGTCTTTAAAACGGCTAGCTATTTCCTGGACGCCGCAGCCACAGGCCATGGACATGACTGCATCGGCCCCGTCGATCATCGGTACCAGTTCTTCTACATACTCGGGATCGCACTGTCTTTCCACCGTATGCTGACGGATTTCAATGTTAATACCGGCTTTCAGCATGGCCATCTGCAGGCCGGATGCGAGCAGGCCTACCTCTTTTCTACCACCTGCGGCGCAGACGGTGACACACTCGTTGCAGCCAAGCAGGAGCAGGCGTTTGAAAGGCTTTACATATTCAATAAGTTCTTCTAAAGGTTTTCGTTCAGCAGTGATCATGGTGGTTCACTCTCCTTATTTTTTACCGTCAACCAACAACGATGTCGGTTACTGAGCCAGGGCCGTCCTTATCGGGCTGGGGCCGAGCTTGCGAATTTTTTCGGTGATTTCTGTCGCCAACTGGGCAAAGCGATGTCCCATTCCTGCAGATACATTGACCATTTCCAGCCGTTCGCTTTCGATGCCGATTTCTTCAAGATACTTTTTAACAAATTCAACTCGTCGCGCAGCCCTGGTGTTGCCATTTTTAAAGTGACAATCACCTTCCAGGCAACCCGCTACATAGACCCCATCCGCCCCTTTTTCAAAAGCGGTGATGATATGTTGCGCATCAACCTTACCTGAGCAGGGAATCTGGATGATTTTAACATTCGGCGGATAGGGCAGGCGTTGACTTCCTGCCATATCTGCAGCTGTATAGGCACAGTAGTGGCAGCAGAAAGCTACTATTACCGGTTCAAAATTTTCCATTATGCATTTATCCTTTCAAAAAGTTGTTCTACCTTTGCAAGAATTCGGTCGTCTTCAAATTGCATCAGTTGAATGGCTTTGGCCGGACATTCCGAGACACATATTCCACAGCCATGACACTTGGCCGGATCAATTTCGGAATATCCATCGGCATTGATGAAGGGAACATCAAACGGACATGCTCTGACACAGATCAGACAGGCTGCGCATAAATTGCCGTCAACCCTCGCCGATGCAGCTCCCAGATTTATACTATCTCGAGCCAGCATTGTCTGGGCTCTGGCTGCCACTGCATTAGCCTGGGTGATGCTTTCTCTGATGAGTTTCGGAGAATGCGCGGTGCCGGCGACATAGAAGCCGGGAACCGACATATCGACCGGTCTTAGTTTAACGTGATCTTCCAGGAAATACCCATCTTCAGTGCGGGGCAATTTGAAGATCATTGCCAACTCCTCGGTGGCATCGTTATCGGCAATCATCCCTGTACTGAGGCTCAGATTATCGGCAGTAACCGTTATTTCCATGCCGAGAATGGCATCGTGAAAACTCACATCGACCTGATCGCCGGCAGCTTCGACCTTCGGCGGATTGGCAACATCGTAGCGGACGAAGAGCACCCCCTGGCTTCTCGCTTTCTGGTAATATTCTTCCTGGAAACCATAGGTACGCATATCCCGGTAAAGGACGAAGATCCGTGCATCGGGATTGATTTCAAGAATTGCCAGGGCATTTTTGATCGCGTTCTGGCAACATATTCGAGAACAGTTCGGGTTTTCTGCAGTTCGGGAGCCAACGCATTGGATCATCACCACGTTTTCCCATTTCTTTACCGCATCCGGATTGTCATAAACAAATCTCTGGGTTTCCAGTTGCGTTCTGACTGCAGGAGATTGGTCGAGCAGGTATTGCGCCGGACGATTCGACAGAGCTCCCGTTGCCAGGATGGTCACACCATGTTCCATTTGTCGATAGAACATTTGTGGTCCGCTTTGCATTCCGGTTTTGAACATGCCCGGCAAGCCGCTATGATCAACGATTAACGCCCGGGTGAAAACCTGGATTTGCGGGTTTTCCTTCACTTTGGCTATCAAATCGGTGACGAAGGCCTGGACATCATCACCTTCCAGGGTCTTAATAAGTTGGTTGGCCAGGCCGCCGAGTCTGTCACTTCTTTCCGCCAGATAAATTTGGAACCCTTCATCAGCAAGGCGCAGAGCAGTAGTCATTCCGGTGACACCGCCGCCGACTACCAGGACATTTTTATTCATAGGCAGGCTCTGATCAATCAGTGGTACGGCTTTGACCACGCTGCCTACAGCCATTTTAATCAGCTCTTTTGCCTTGGTTATCGCTTCGTTTGGCAGCCCGGCATGTACCCAGGTTACTTGATCTCTGATATTGGCGATTTCCACCAGGTATTTGTTGAGACCGGCTTTGCCGAGCAGGTCTTGAAATTTTGTCAGATGAGTGCGGGGGGAACAGCCGCCGATAACGACTCGGTTCAGTTGTTCCTCTTCTATGGTCTGCCGGATATTCTCCATGGATGTACGGCTGCAGCCATGTCCTTCTGCTTTGGCAACGGCCACAAAGGGCAGTTTGGCGGCAGCTTCAACAAGTTTTTCGACATCGATGACTCCGCCTATATTCTCGCCGCAGTCGCAGATGAAAACACCGACCTTCGGTTTTTCATGGCTGATGTCTCTTTCCCGTTCAGCTTCCTCGGCTTCGGCCTTCTCTTTGGCAAAGACAGGGAGATCAGCACCAGCCATACAGGCCGCGGCGCTTGCCTGGACCATGGTTTCCGGGATGTCTTTGGGGCTCTGAAATGTTCCCGCAACATAGATGCCGGGTTTGGTTGTGGCCACGGGATTGAAACCATCAGTTACCGGGAAAAAATCATCATTGAGCTCAATGCCGATCTTGGTTGCCAGTGCCCGTGTATCCTCAGAGGTTTTAAAACCGGTGGACAGAACGACCATATCGAATTTCTCTTCGAATTGTTTGGTACTGTCGTCTCTCGTATAGGTAAGTGTCAGATTCTCCTCATTTTCGTGGTGCAGAATGGAGTGGGGGCGGCTGCGCAATAAGCGCACGCCATACTCATCTTTGGCACGATTGAGATAGAGCTCGTAATCCTTGCCGAAGGTCCGCATATCCATATAGAAGATGGTTGTTTCGATATCTTCTTGGAATCGTTCCTTGGTAATAATCGCTTCTTTTAAGGCAAACATGCAACAAGCATTGGAACAGTAAGCCCCAGCCCCTTTTTGCAGGCCCCTGGAACCTATACATTGAATCCAGGCAATTTTTTTCGGTTGTTTGCCGTTTGACGGGCAGACAAGTTTGCCGGCAGTCGGTCCGGAGGCGGAAAGGATTCTTTCGTATTCAAGACTGGTGACAACATCGGGAAGTTGGGCATAGCCAAGATAATCAAGGCCACTGGGATCAAACAGAGCCGCCCCCGGTGATAAAACAATAGAGGAACATTTGAGTTCCCGTTTGATTGGCATATCGTCCGGGTTAATTGCGCCTGCCGGGCAGACGTTTACCAGTTCCTGCACATCAGTGCATTTCTCCAGATCGATGGAGAAGGCCTGAGGCGTTGCCTGAGGGTAGCGCATACAGGTTGGTGCCCGGTGGTCAAGGCCGGGGTTGAACCGCACGCATTCGGGGAACTGTTTAAAACATTCCCCGCAGGCGGTACACTTTTCAAGGTTGATAAATCTGGGTTTGGTTATGAGAGTAACCGAAAAGTTACCTTTTTCCCCAGTAACATTGTCGACACTCGTCATAGTCATGAGTTCGATATGATCCTGGCGGTTGCTCTCGGAAAGGTGGGGTGCGATGGTGCAGAGATCACAGTTATTGGTTGGAAAGGTTCGATCTAACAGGGTCATCAGACCACCAACAGTGAAGTCCTTTTCGACAAGAACGACATCTTTTTCTGCTTCAGCTAAATCCAGAGCCGTTCGTATCCCACCGAGACCACCACCGACAACGAGTACTTTGTTATTTTGGGTTTCGATTGTATTTGAATTCTGCATTGTTACCTTTTCTTGTCACAGGTTGAGCAGGGTTAAACGAATTATTCGGTCAATCCTTAGATAAATTGCTATGGTGTTTGAAACGCCGTCATTTCCAAAATTAAATTTTAGAAATATCGAGAATCTCCGGCAATTTATGTTCCCATCCAAGGGTCTGTATTAAAACGCCTTGGGTATTGTCTCTCAATGCCTGGATGGTTTCTCCGGCAATTTTAATTCCTTCCTGTTCCCTGTTGGAGGATTTGCGGATACGTCGAATCAGATCGTTACTTATCCCTGCACCTGGGTCACTGTTGGTTAGATACTGAGCAATTGCCAATGATTTCAGCAGAAAAACCGTCGCAATGACCGGCACACCTAGCTCGTTTACCCTCGCAAGAAGGTTTGCACTCCCTGGTACATCATAGATGGGCGGAACAATTATATAACTCGCTCCGGCTTGTACTCTTTTTTCAGCTGCCAGCAGGGCAGCATCTCTGCCCTTATCGTCGGTAAATGGGGGCAAGGTGCAGCCGATCGAAAAATCAGGGGCACCGTCCAGATCAAAGCCACTCATATCTTTGCCTGTCTGCAAGGTCATAAGAGCTTCAATGAGTTCAACCTCATCAAGATCGTTGACCGGGGTGGCATCACTATGATCACTTTCGTCCATATCCGTGCTGTCGACCACCACAATATGTTGGATTCCGAGAACATGAGCAGCCAGCGCATCTCCCTGCAAGGCCATCCTGTTTCTATCCCGGCAGTACATGTGCATGATCGTTTCAATACCCTGCTGCTGGAGTAAAACACCACCCGCCAGCGCACTCATGCGCATGATCCCGTTATCCATGTCGGGTATAACAACTGCATCGACTCTGCCCTTCAGTCGGCGGGCATCGTTTACCAATCTGGAAATATTAATTCCTTTCGGGGTGTGCATTTCGGCTAGTACTGCGAATTCTTTTGCCGCTAATCGTTTTTGAAAACTCATAGGCTTCTTTCCCTCCTAGTCAGAGCAAACCAATTTATTTTAGTTCCTTGATAGAGTTGTAAGTCCATTCAGTTGTACATCCTTAAAACAGGGAACTCTCCGGGTGAAAAACGTCCACATCTTTCAAGTCGTCTCCAAGGTACGCTCGTTCGTTGGGACCAAGTATTCCAAGAGAGAGGCAGATCAGCGTCCAGATATGCACGGTACCGTAGCTGGCGCCGTGGTGATGACCGAGATCATGTACCTGGGCATGGCAGTTGTGGCAACCGGTAACGCAATAATCTGCGCCGGTTTCTATGATTTGGTCATATTTAATTTGGCCGTAAGCGCGCCGTTCTTCAGTGAAACCTGATTGCAGGAAGCCACCGCCACCGCCACAACAATAGTTGTTTGATTTGTTCGGAGTCATTTCGATGACATTTTCTTCCCCAACGACCGATTTTATGACGTATCTCAAGTCATCGGCAACAACATCACCCTCGCCCTTGCGGACAATCTGACAGGGATCCTGAATCGTAAACTTGATTTTTCGGTCCTTGTTCCAGGCGGAATTGACTTTCAGTCGTCCTTCACGGATCCATTTTGCATAATAGGTATAGATGGAAGCTACTTCGAATTTATGATCAATATTGAATTTTTTCAGTCCGGCCCGGACTGAGTATGTTATGTGTCCTCACTCCGTGTTGAGAAAGACCTTACACCCTAATGCATCGGCCTGGTCTGCCGACACCCTCGTTACCCTTTCCCAGCATTTGTCGTCTGCGAGAAACATGCAGTAATTTTCGGCGGCCCATCCTTTGCTGCCGTATGTCCAGTCGACTCCGGCGAGGTTAAGGATTTTCCAGAGTGGGACCATTTCATCAGGTTCGGTGACCGGTTCCCGTGAATTCTGATTGACGAAGAAAAAAGCTCCTTCTTTATCAATGGGAGCTTCCATGTCCTTGAATTCGGGCTGGGATTCCTTATATTCAGCGAGTACATCTTCGACAACGAAGATGAAATCGTCAGGAGCTGTACCCATGGCGCTGTTGGATTCATTTCGAAGAGCCATATCACAGGATTTCATGATACCTGATGGTCTTTCTTCACGGGGCCATTCGGCGCGAGCATTATAGACGAGCTGAGGAATATCGATTTTCATTGGACAGACATAGATGCAGCGCTGACACATTGTGCACATCCATACCCATGGATGAGTGGTAACCTCCTTGTCCATTCCCATGGCGCACATGCGCAGGAATTTTCGTGGATCCATATCCGCCAGCCCTGTTGCGGGGCAACCTGAAGCGCAGGCTCCGCAAGTTAGGCAAAGGTTCAGGTTTCCACCGTCCGGGATGATCTCCTTAACCTTGTCTAGAAAGGAGCTTTGTTTTTTTCCTTTGATTTTGATGGTGCTTTCTGACATTGATTTATTCCTTTTTTCCTATCCAGTTACGCATTGTCGGTGAAACGATACAACGCCTCGCCAACACTGTTCGACTGTGGTTTGAAAATGAGTTTTTGCCAGTATATTTACAATAATCCTCCTTGGGTGGCGTATTTCGCCTGGCAGAATGAGGTTCGGTTTGTCGTCGCAAAAAAGTTTAACTGTATGTATGTACTGATTCAAGAATCTCTCAAAAGAGGCCTGCATATATAACTTCGATCCTGTCGGAAGAACGGTAAGGTCTGAAGAGAGAGGAATGCTCTTTTTACCAAGCAGCAATATATCAGCGATGAGATATCTATAGGTCGAAATATTGTGTATAGCCTGAAAATCGACAACTATCGCAGCATTTCGCCTGACAAATATTGTTTTTTCGGAAATGGACTTTTGAAGAGAGGAGGGAGTGAAAAAGAGTACTAGAAAATAAATACGGCAACAGAGAATAAATGCAATTGTCAGTAAAAAGCGTGCCCTCCGAGAAGACGAAGCCTTATACACTGAATTTTGAAATTGCATTTTGTTTTTGCTCTCCGAAAAGTCAAGTGAAATGAGATAATAACACGATCAGTACTACTGAACAGGTCGTTTACCTTTTAGTACCCACTTGCAAAACTCTAGCAAAGGTTGAATCTACAAATAGGAAAATTAAAAGTCAATGCCTATGGAATAGTCTGAAAACCGGCAACAGTTCGTTTTTTTCAATGAAAGCACCAAAAAAAAACAGCTACTCAATGATCTATAGCCTTTATTCTTTAGGTGATACAGAGCAGCTCCGTACGTTAGAGGTAACCGGTAAGAGTAGTTATGCTTTGTTTATCAATAATAGTATGTGCAAAAGAAAAAGTATTTGAAGAGCAAGAAGGTGGTCGATAATAATGTTTGCAGATGGTACCTCTAGCAGTATGGATATTTATTGTAACTATGCCCCTTATCTTTTGGGCAAATGTATCTAAGACAATGGAAGAAATATTGATAAAATTTTATAAACGTAGAGGATTAACATGACTAATAATCCCTTCTCCGGATCGGCAAGATACGTACTGGACCAGGAACTCGCCAAAATTGTAAATATATCAATGGTGCTGGAAATGCCCCTGCTGCTGAAAGGAGAACCCGGCACCGGCAAAACCATGCTTGCTCATTCTATCGCCGAAACCTTACGTATGCAGCTTATCATTTTAAACGTGAAATCGAGCATGAAACTGATTGAGGCCCTGTATCAGTACGATACCTTGACCCGTTTAAATGATAGCCGGTTTGGCGATTCCAGCCGAAATGTCAGTAATATTAATGAATATATTAAAATGGGCAAGATCGGTCAGGCGTTTACCTCGGATAAACGCTGTGTACTGTTGATCGATGAGATCGACAAGGCCGAGACGGAGTTTCAGGATGATATGCTGGATGTGCTCGACCAGATGCAGTTTGATATCATCGAAACAGATGAGACAATACAGGCGAAGCAGCGACCGGTGATTATTATTACCTCCAATGCTAAAAAGGATCTTTCCGATCCTTTTCTTGGGCGGTGTAATTTTCATCATATTGCTTTTCCAGATCCGAAGATGATGCGCAATATAATCAGCGTGCATTTTCCTGAAATTGACCAGAAGCTCGCCGAGAACGCGATCAACACCTTTTATGGCCTGAGAAATATCGAAGGTGTTGAGAAAAAACCGGCCACTCGCGAACTGATTAACTGGATCCGTGCCCTGGTTGCCGATCCCGATTTTCATGATGGCGAACGACTAAAAAAGGAAGTCCCCTACCTTGGTGTTCTCTTCAAGAAAAGTGGTGATTATCAGCGATCTTTCGGCAGCACGCTCAAAAAACGTTTCTTATGATATGGAAATCAAGCCATGTTTATAGATTTTTTTTATAAATTAAAAGAAGTCGGTATACCGGTGAGTCCGACTTCTTATCTCACTCTGCACCGGGCTATGGCCGGCGGACTTGTTAACTCGATAGACGACCTGTATACCGCTGCCAGAACGATCCTGGTCAAAAGTGAGAAGTTTTTCGATCTCTATGACCAGGTTTTCGCTCATATCTTTGCCGGAGCCGAGTTGCCTGACGTGGACGAGGCGGCTTTGGCTCTGCTTGCTGGAAGTATGCTGGATGAATGGTTGAAGGACCCGAAGTCTCTTGCCGATGCTTTAGAGGTTGATGAAAAAAAACTCAACCAGATGAAGCCGGAGGAGTTGCTGGACTATTTCAAACAGCGCTTGCAGGACCAAGATGGGCGTCACGACGGAGGTTCTAAATGGATCGGCACCGGTGGAACATCGCCAGTTGGTCATTCGGGAACTCATCCTGGTGGCCTGCGCGTAGGCGGCGGGTCAAGAAACAAATCAGCGATTAAAGTCGCCAACGAGCGGCGATATAAAGACTATTCGGTTCATGGAGTATTGACCAAAAATTCCATAGGAGAAGCTCTTAAAAGGCTGCGTAATCTTGTCCCACGGGGGGCCAAAGACCAACTCAATATTGATGCCACTATTTATCAGACGATGCACAACGGTGGCGAAATTGAACTGATTTTCGAGCGGGGAATCGTCGACCGTTTAAAGATTATCCTGGCGATCGACAATGGTGGTTGGTCGATGGAACCCCATGTCGAGCTTGTCCAGACCCTGTTCAGCTATGCAAAGTCGCAGTTCAAGGATCTGAAAACTTATTTTTTCCATAATACCATCTACGACCTGCTGTGGGAGGACCCGGCCAGATACCGGCGAGCTGTCCAGATCCAGGATTTTACCAAACTGGATCCGGATACACGGATGATCATAGTTGGCGACGCAAGTATGGCGCCCTATGAATTGATGTCGACCGATGGCTCAATCTACGCTTTTGAGCGAAGCGGCAGGCCGTCTCTCGAACAGCTGAAATTTCTTGCCGGATGTTTTCCGCGAACCATCTGGCTCAATCCCATTCCGAGTAATCATTGGCCGTACACCCAGAGCATCAAGGTTATTCAGTCCATTATTCCTATGTTCGAACTGTCCCTGGATGGTTTGGAAAAAGGGGTGGAGTATCTTATGAGTAAGTGATATATGATGGCGTCGTAAAAACTACCCAAAAGGCATAGAAATCTTCATCTGCTTCATTCTTGCCCGTAGAAAGTGCCTTTTGGGTGCAATTTCTATCATTACGAGGGGCTCTAATACACCGATATAAGAGAACAATATTGCATTTCGTATATGGATATTTCTACTCAGTTATCCAAAAAAATGGACTCTTTACGAGTTTATCAGCTAAGTGAAGGCAGTTTTCAATGTGACAATTGCCATTCGCGTATTACTAATACTTTGCATCGTATTCACCTCAATTTTAACAGTTTTCCTAAAGGTTCCTGAACATGCCACAATTTATACCAAACTGCCTGCCGCTTCTGATTGGCAGTCTACCCCTGAAAAACCATAGTGAAGCAACTGTATTAATATTCGATTTTACTCCTCAGATTCCCTTGTGGCCGCAGTTGCCGGTGTACAAGGAGGAGGGTATGATCCTGCAGTTTGTCCCAGGCTTACCTGGTATCAGCACTGCAAACGGAAAAACATACATTGATACGGAGAGCGAGAGCTTTGCAGCGGAGTTGCTCGCCTTTTATGAAGAATTTCTGCTGGTCTCCGAAGGGCAGGAATCCCTCGACGGGTCACGTTTTCAACTCTCCCATGAGGTGGCCAGAGGCTTTTACACTTTTCTGGCAGAGGCGGAAAAGCGCCAGGAACAACTGATTGGCATGAAAGGGCAGACGACCGGGCCGATCACCTTTTGTACCGGCCTGGTTGACCAGGCGGGGAGAGCTATTTTTTATAATGATGACCTTCGTGATGTCGCGGTCAAGCACCTGGCCATGAAAGCGCGGTGGCAGACCAGAAAAATGGCGGAAATTGGCGGACAACCGATTATGTTTTTTGATGAACCGGGCTTGGCCGGGCTCGGTTCCTCGGCCTTTATCACCATAACCAATGAAGATATCATGACCTGTTTTCATGAGGTTTTCGCGGCTGTTCGCGAGGAAAAAGGGCTGACGGGGGTGCATGTCTGTGCCAACACTGAATGGCCGGTTCTCTTTGACTCCGGTGTCGATATTGTCAGTTATGATGCCTATTCGTATTTCGACAAACTGATTCTCTACTCCGATCACCTGGTCAACTTTTTTGCCCGCGGCGGGATCCTCGCCACCGGCATCGTACCGACGACGCCTGAATTCATTGAAATTGAAGAAGTGGATTCCCTGGTCGAAAAATGGTTCGAACAGTCTCGTAGGTTACAGGCGATCGGCATAAATGAAAAAACGGTTTACCGGCAGACATTGATCACACCAAGTTGTGGCACCGGTACTGTTTCAGAGGTGCAGGCGCGTAAGGTGCTGGCGCTGACCAAAGGAGTGTCAGAGAAGATCAGGGCTTTTTTTGAATAAGCAATGAGCTGGGGGGCACGTTTTTATCAACTGTTTTTTGCTGGTGAGAGGCAGCTTTTTGATCTGTTGTTCTCTCCTGGTTGCTATCGATCTGGATGCTGCTTTTTCAAAGTAAACCAGCTCAATCGGACGCCGGGTGCGGGTATATCGCGCACCCTTTTTAGCCGAATTGTGTTCTTCCATCCTGCGCACTAGATCTGTAGTTATGCCGGTATAGTATGAGTTATCCTTGCAACATACGATATAAACATGCCAGGTTGGTGCAGGCTGGTTGCTCATTCTTTGGTCTGCTTCATTCATTGGAATTGTACCTGTATATTCAGTCAGGCTGAATTGCTGTTGATTGATCGTGCTGTTGGTCCAATTCTTCTTGTATTGGAACGTGCTTTAGTGCCCCAAAATAATAGAAAGATATTACGCTTCGTATATGGAGTTTTTTACCTGGCTAGCAACGATTTTAGGTTTTTTACAAGATTGTCTTGTTTGAGAAAAGGATTCATCCTTGCCCAGTCCATCTTGCCAAATCGAATCGCAGATGGTATTTAAGTCATTTTCATTAACCTACAGTTCGTTGTGAACGAGTCAAATTTCAGGATATATGACACATGATTCCGCAAGATGATAGTGAAAAATTTCAGAGCCAGGCTCTGACCGAACACCTCAGAGAACTGCGTTCCTGTCTGATTATTTCGTTTGTTGCTGTATTCATTGGATTTTGTCTCTCTTACACGGTGATCCGCCCGATCGGAACCTGGTTTTTTAAACCATTGACAGAAGTGCTGCCAGAAGGAACCTCTCTTATCTTTACCTCCTATCAGGAAGGGTTTTTTTTTATCTAAAGCTCGCGCTGGTATGTGGATTATTGCTGGCTTGTCCGGTGATTTTCTCACAGATTTGGCGCTTTGTTGCGCCTGGGCTGTTCAGCCATGAAAAAAGAGTTATTGTTCCGTTTTCTCTCCTCTCCTCTTGCTGCTTTATTGGTGGCGCAGCTTTTGGTTATTTTATCGTTTTTCCTCCTGCTTTTAAATTTTTGGTCGGCTACAATAACGAATTCCTGACCTCCATGCCGGCGGTGAGCGAGTATTTTTCTCTGGCGACCAGGCTCTTGTTTGCTTTTGGGGCTATCTTTGAGATGCCGATATTCATGGTTTTTCTGGCTAAAGTTGGTTTGATCAGTGTCGGTTTTCTCAATCGCAACAGAAAATATGCAATACTGATAAACTTTATCATTGCGGCTATCTTGACGCCTACCCCCGATGTGGTCAATCAGTTGATGATGGCTGGTCCTCTCATGGTCCTTTATGAGATCAGTGTTTTGGCCGTCTGGGCATTTGGTAAAAAGGGTTTTTCCGGGTTTGGTGATTCGTCTCTGCCTCCCGAGAACATCTCAGAATGAAAAACTTCCTAACTGGATTTTTCGCTTTGCCTGCATTATTACTTAATGGATCTTTAGGATAGTTTGTGATCTTATTATCTGTTATGCTACTATTGATCCAAAAAGATCAATAGAAAAAATTGTGGAGGTATTTTATGGGTAAAAGCGCAGAGTTTAAAAAACTGATTCAGATTGGCAGACCCCCAAATATTACAAAACGATTTCCCCATTCCCAGGCCCTGATAGTCAGCGGTAAAGTGATTGATCAGGCGCTGGTGAAAAAGGGCAAGGCCATGACTATTGCTGCCAATGGCCGCAATAGTTTTATCATACGCGGTGCCCTTATGGCTGCTCAACGTGCCGACGCCGCACTGCTTGTTGAAATAGCCCGCTCAGAGTCGAATTATTGCCCGACAAATTTTTATAATATTGCCCTGCATGTTGACAGTATTTGTAATGAGCTGGGTATTACTATTCCGGTGGCCATTCATGCCGATCATTACGGCATAAAAAGTGAAGCGGACATACCGTTTGCAAAAATGGAAATCCCTTCGATGTTTGATGCTGGGATAACCTCGATTGCGGTGGATGCTTCCCATATGCCGGATGATAAAAATCTGCTGGCCAATCTTGAACTCAATCCCTGTATTCCACAATGGGCCGGGCTTGAAACTGAAGTAGGGGAAATTAAAGGAGATCAGGGCCTTTCTACTGTCGATGATGCCTCGTTTCTGATAAAAGGACTTAATGCCCATGGTATCTTTGCCGATTGGATTGCCCTCAATAACGGTTCGTCGCATGGGCTTGAGGCAAGCGGCCAGGGGATTCAGGTCGAATTGACTGCTAAAATCCATAAAGCCATTGAGCGATACGGTGTTTCTGGGGCTCAACATGGTACTTCGGGAAATAATTCTGATAAATTGCGAGCGATTGCGGCGGGAACGCGTACCACCAAGGCCAATGTGGCCACGGCCCTGCAGATGGTGTCCTGGGGCGTGGAAGTCAACGATTATGGTAATGCCATTTTAGATAGCGCTGGAAACTTCATCAAAGTTGCCGGTCAAGGCGTCTCAGAGGATATGTGGCAGCGGATGACGAAATATGCCTCTGAAAAGGGCTGGAAGGGGGGCAACTATAAAAATCTTAATTTACCTTTTGAAAACCTGCTCCTTGCTCAGGAGAGAGCCGTTCGAGAACGAATGAGTAAGGCTGTGGAAGATTTTGTCTTCAATATCTTGGCTAAGGTATTTAATGCTGAGGGTACGGCAACTCTGGCCAAGGAATTGATCTTGAATGCAGGTTCTTATGATCTTGGATCGAAAGGAAAGCAGCTGGAAAATCCGCAGGAATGGACGAGGGAGCTTATTGTTGAACGGGCGAAATTGCTCGATGTTGACACAGGACCACAAGGCGATTTTGATGATTGAGCAGGATGATACATCCCATACTTGTTAAAAATTATTTACTCTGGAAAAGATGAAAAAAATACTTATCACTGGGGCCGCTGGTTTTATCGGCGCACATTTAACCAAGAAATTGATCGACGGCGGGTCTGAGGTTGTCGGGCTGGATAATATAAACAATTACTACGACCCGCAGTTAAAGAGGGATCGCATGGCGGCCCTTGCAGAAGGTCCACAGTTTACGCATGTAAATATTGATCTTGCCGACAGAAAATCGGTGGAAGCTCTTTTCCAGAAATTTAGTTTTGATGCTGTCGTTAATCTGGCAGCCCAGGCTGGCGTTCGTTACTCTCTGATCAACCCCCACTCCTATGTAGACACCAATATTGTAGGATTTGTCAATATCCTTGAGGGTTGCCGGCATTCGGGAGTAAAGCATCTGGTCTACGCCTCTTCGAGTTCTGTTTATGGTGCCAATACCAAGATGCCATTTTCGGTCCATGATAATGTTGATCACCCGGTGTCTTTGTATGCGGCATCGAAAAAAGCCAATGAATTAATGGCCCACACCTACAGCCATCTTTTCAATCTGCCCACTACCGGGTTACGGTTCTTTACCGTATATGGTCCGTGGGGGCGACCGGACATGGCTCTTTTTCTGTTTACCAAAGCGATTCTGGAAAATCGGCCTATTGATGTTTTTAATAATGGTAAAATGGAACGAGATTTCACTTACATCGACGATATTGTTGAAGGAGTTTGTCGGGTCATCAAGCGGGTGCCCGAGAGTTCCTCGGCCTGGAACGGCGATGCTCCCGATCCGGCCACATCCTATTGCCCATACCGGGTATATAATATTGGCAATAACAACAAGGAAAAGCTGTTACGCTATATTGAAGTACTGGAGGAGTGCCTTGGCCGAAAAGCCGAGAAAAATTTTCTGCCCATGCAACCGGGAGATGTGCCTGCCACATTTGCCAATGTCGATGACCTGGTGGAGGATTTTAATTATAAACCGGACACAACGCTTGAGTATGGCATTGGTAAGTTTGTCGATTGGTATAAGGGATATTTTACTCCCTGAGTACCACACAGTGCATTCTTAAAAAACAAAAAGCTGGTTCTTGAAAAAGAGCCGGCTTTTTTAGTTTGCGGTGACAGAGGGGAAGCAACTCGCAAGCAATACAACTTGAACCGAAGCAGGGTATTTTTGCACAACGCCCCAAAAGGTATATATTGAAAATTATACGCTCAATTTTCCCTTGGTTGAATTCTTGATTAACTCAGGAATTATTTCATGCAGGTCGATCACATCCTGATATTTGGTGAACGCGTAACGACCGTGAAGATTGATGTGCTGCCAAGAAACAAGTGATACCTCTGGATCGGCAATATTTTCCTTGTGAGCGAGCAAAGTTGAAAGAATTGTAGCGTTGTAGAAAATAATACAGTTGGGGATAGCGTTGATTACCACATTATTGGCCTCTCTGAGTTAGGCGTGATCAGCGGCACAGTTTAGCGCCCCCGAAATCATGCCATTCAACAGGGTCCGTCAAGAGATCAAGCTCATAGGACGAGTAGGTTGGTCCGAGAGAAAAACGCTCATCATCTGGTGACAGAACTAATTTGCTGCCGATAAAGCCTGTAACACCTGCTGTTGGAATATGTTGGTACCGCGCAAGCTTCAAGTCGACAACAAAGGACTCATAGTTTTCCATTGTTAATGCACAGAACCGTTTGTCTGCAGATATAGCATATCTTCGGACCCCTTCGATGGTTGAATTCGGCACATTCTCTCGTGCGAGAAGTTCTAGTGCTATCGCGACCGCAGGGTTAAGCAACGGTAGTGTAGTTTTTTGCCTGTTGAATATTTTGCGCAGCGAATGCAGGATCTTCACGTTCGACTCCTAACAGCACTCTTCATCGGGCGCATTTTTTTGCGATCCGCTGCAAGAGCAGGGTCATGTGCTCTTAGCTAAATTTGATAGAGCATATGCTAAATTAT
>CBDTUM010000085.1:0-18471 GCA_965363495.1 uncultured Desulfopila sp. | reverse complement strand
TCAGAGAAATTCTGGGCCGGTTGATGGTGATAGTGGTGGCAAGGAAAGAGCAATAATAACTTACATTACTGTAATAAAATATGAATAAATACTTCATATATGAAAGATTATGCCGAAAAGGTTTTTAAGAATGGAGAACATTATGCCCCTATCTATCAAATATAACTAACAGTATTTATTTTTTGGCACATCCGGCACGAGTCTTGTGATAAGAAACCCCAGAAGCTGAAGTGTGACGAGTACAAAATTCTTTATCTTACAAAAAGAGAAGAGTAATCAAAAGGAGGAATACTGTGAACGAAAAGATGAAGTACCGTAAGTACTGGGGGCTGGCTGTTTTTCTGGCAGCAACAGCCGCAGCTGTACCGGCGTTGGCCGAGGATGCGAGTGTGGGAGACACTGTCATTCATCTGGCATATTCGATGGATACCTTTTACTTTCTGATGTCCGGAGCTTTGGTTATGTGGATGGCGGCAGGATTTTCCATGCTCGAGGCAGGCCTGGTCCGGAGTAAAAATACGGTTGAGATTTTGACCAAGAACGTCGCGCTCTATTCGATTGCCTGCATCATGTACATGATCGTCGGGTATAATATCATGTATGGCGACGCACTAAATAGTGTTATTCCGGGGCTCAGTTTTTTCCTGGGTGCTGATCACACCGTCGATGAGGTATTAAAGAGCGGTGGCGAAACGTATTATTCCTCCATGTCTGATTTCTTCTTTCAGGTTGTTTTTGTCGCGACCGCCATGTCTATTGTTTCCGGTGCTGTTGCTGAACGTATGAAATTATGGGCATTTCTTACCTTTGCTGTAGTTATGACCGGTTTCATTTATCCGGTACAGGGGTATTGGAAGTGGGGCGGAGGTTTTCTTGATGCCCTTGGTTTTCTGGATTTTGCTGGTTCTGGTGTTGTTCATCTGTGTGGCGCCTCTGCGGCCCTGGCGGGAGTATTGCTCCTGGGAGCGAGGAAAGGAAAATATGCCAATGGCCGGATCAAAGCTATCCCGGGTGCAAATCTGCCGATGGCAACCTTAGGTACCTTTATCCTTTGGCTGGGATGGTTCGGGTTCAATGGTGGCTCAGAGTTAAAAATCAGTACTATCGAAGAAGCAAATGCAGTCTCAATGGTTTTCGTCAACACCAACACCGCCGCTGCCGGTGGTCTTGTCGCCGCTCTCATGCTCTCCAGGGCCTGGTTTGGCAAGGCTGATCTGACTATGGCGCTCAACGGCGCACTGGCCGGTCTGGTGGCGATCACCGCAGAACCACTGACTCCGACACCTCTGGTGGCAACACTCGTTGGGGCAATAGGTGGCCTACTGGTTGTGACGGCGATCATATGTATCGACAAAGCAAAAATCGATGATCCAGTCGGTGCTATTTCCGTGCACGGGGTCTGTGGAATCTGGGGTCTACTGGCGGTTGCCTTTACAAACCCGAAAGGATCGCTCGTCGCTCAACTTACCGGTATCGGAACTATCTTCGCCTGGGTTTTTGGAACAAGCATGGTCGTTTGGTTCATCATCAAGATTGTTATCGGTATTCGTGTCAGCGAGGAAGAAGAAATGGAAGGTGTCGATGTCGCCGAATGTGGACTGGCCGCTTATCCTGAGTTTACTAAAGAATAACAAGGGGGAATACAGTGAAGAAAATTGAAGCAATTATCAAACCCTTTAAGCTTGAGGCAGTAAAGGAGGCACTGACCGATATCGGCATCACCGGAATGACTGTCTCTGAAGTTAAAGGATACGGGCGCCAGAAGGGGCACAAAGAAATGTATCGCGGTGCTGAATACAATGTAGACTTTAACCCGAAGATCAAAATTGAACTGGTGCTGGCAGCTGATTTGGTCGATAAAGTGGTCGACGCCATCCGAAATGCGGCCAACTCAGGAAAAATTGGCGATGGCAAAATTTTTATCCTGCCGATTGAAGATGTTCTGAGGGTAAGGACGGGAGAAAAAGGAAAAGACGCAATTTAGTGACTCAACAATAATTGTGCTGTTTTTAACAAGAGCCCCGCTCGTTGCAGCAGGGCTGGCGTTACCCTGTTACGTGTTATGACAGGGAATAAGGAGAAGGTCTTGCAAAAAAGCCGTCCCTTTGCAATTTTGTTACAGAGGGACGGCTTTTATATTTTAAATTATTGTAACTATTCAGGTAGATGCTAGAAACCTGATAATGCCACGGACTCTAACTGTTCAGCAGTGCTTCAGGTGTGCTCAAGCAGGTCGATCAGCTATACATTTGTATGCTGGGCGGACTGATCGTGCACAGATGGGGTGCTGCTGAACAGTTACAAATTATTTACTATGCAAAAAATATCACTCAGCGAGTTATTTGCCTTCAATACTTTTAGAATCCAACCGCACAGTGGCGATATTTATTTAACAAACAACGAAAAAGAACTCGCCGAGTTTCTGCTAAGCATGCCCCACCAGGATCGCATGAATGTCTCAATCGCCGGGGAATTATCCAATACAGTCTTGGGAGAACATTTACCAGGCCCCCTGGTCCTTTTTCGGGACGGCACATCGTGCAATATTGAGCACAGGAGCCATAAGGCTTTCGTTACAATTTCGGGTAGTTATACTTTTGATTCGCTGATTCAAGTTTTGTGCCAAGAAAACATCTCGGGTATAGAGTTCCTTTCAGGAATTCCCGGCACAGTTGGCGGCGCAATATCTCAAAATGTTGCCGCCTATGGCCAACAGATTTCTAAGTATTTACAATATGTTCGCGTTTTCGATCTTGCTAATAATTCGATTATTCAACTCAGCCATTCCGCACTTAATTTTTCATACCGTTCAAGCGTATTGAAGCAGAGCCAGTCCTATTCTCCACGTTTTATTATCCTGGAAGCGGTCTTTGCATTTCCACTCACGCAGAGCCCCGAACCAATTACCTACAACGAACTCTCCGAACAGCATAAGTTACAGGAGCGTTCGACGCACAATCTTTTAGACCGTCGTGCGACGGTTCTGGAGGTTCGTGAAAGAAAGGGCATGGTTGTTGATGGGGCTCACTGGATACCTTGTGCTGGCAGCTTTTTTATGAGCCCCATTGTTGACAGTGAAACAGCAGCTCGAATTGCGAGAGCCGTGCGTGGTAATGACTTCGCAGGCAGTTTTTTTTCTTGGTATAAACCAGATGACAATCATACACGACTTCCAGCTGCATTGATCATGCGTGCAGCAGGTTTTTTAAATGGTGATCAGTGGGGAACTGTCGGCTTAAGCCCTCATCATATTTTAGCCTTATGCTCTTTCGCATCTACATCCAAAGGCTCAGCAATATACGCACTGAGCAGATACATCCAAGCGCAGGTGTTACAAGAATACAACATATACCTTGAACCAGAGGTCCGATTCCTAGGGACCATGGAAAAGATACCAATCGATGCATTTCTCCGCACAAACCATTTCAAAGCTGGTATCGGAGAACCCACCTGGGCGCAACGATTGGGCGTACCGGACAAGGCCCAATAATCCAGCAGTAAGATCTCCTGCGCCAGACCAACGCCATGCCGATCCAACATCGTCACCAGCCTGCGAACCTCTAGGTCCTCGGTTTTCCTGAGCCGAGCTAATATCGCACCATTACTGCCCTGAAGAAGCTCGTTTTTTCCGTATAGGGACAAGAGAACTTCCAAATCTGAAGGTAAGAAGAGTTATGAGCCTTATGATGACGGTTGACACGAGTATAAGGAGCCTGATATTGTCACCTCCAAAGGAACAACAAAATAGCTCATCAGGACCTCACTCCATATCAGTACGCGGAGCTTAACAATAGGGAAATGAAAGATCCTCTTGGGGTAGATTATTCAACAGTGAGCCAAAGATGGTTACAGTAAAAAAAGCCTCTATGCCTGTTATTGGCTGGCGGGAATGGGTAGGCCTTCCGGATCTTGGGATCAAAGACATCAAAGTAAAGGTTGATTCTGGTGCGCGATCATCTTCGCTTCATGTCATTGATCTAGAAATAATTGAACGAGATGGCGCGCAATGGGCACGTTTTAAGGTCCATCCACTCCAGCGCTCGAGAAACAAGGCTGTTGACGTGGAAGTGGTGGTCCTTGAGTTCAGATCTGTCCGAAGTTCGAGTGGTATCGCGAAAATTCGCCCAGTCATTGTAACCAATGTTGCACTGCTTGGTACTGTCTGGCCTGTGGAATTAACGCTTGCGAGTCGTGACGAAATGGGTTTCAGGATGTTGCTCGGCCGTCAGGCCTTTAGAGGGCGGTTTCTTGTAGATGGAGGAAGGTCGTATTATGGTGGCAAAATAAAAAATAAGAAAAAGAAAAAAAGCAAACTCCGAAACACTGAGCCCTAATTTTAAGAAAAAAGGATCTATATGAAACTGGCTATTCTCTCGTGTAATCCAAAATGTTACAGCACGAGGCGACTTCGTGAGGCTGCCGAGCAACGTGGTCATAACGTTAAAGTACTCAATACTCTTAAATTTGCCATTGACCTCGAACAGGGTATACCTGATCTTTATTTTCGCCAGAAACGACTCTCTGTTTACGATGCTGTTTTACCGCGAATAGGTGCCTCGATCACCTACTTTGGAACTGCAGTCGTCAGACAATTTGAACAGATGGATGTTTTTTGTGGGAATTCATCGATAGGTATTACCAACTCCAGAGACAAACTTCGCAGCCTGCAAATTCTGAGTCGACACCAGATAGGCATGCCGAAGACAACATTCGTTAAAGATAAACATGATGTCCTCCCGGCAATTGAGAGAGTCGGCGGTGCACCAGTTGTTATAAAGCTGCTGGAAGGGACGCAGGGCATCGGTGTACTTTTAGCAGAATCAGTGGAATCTGCTGAGGCCATAATAGAGCTGCTGCAAAGCCAAAAACAAAATGTTCTGATCCAGAAATTTGTGGCCGAAAGCAAAGGGCGTGATATTCGAGCCTTCGTGGTTGGCGATCGGGTCGTTGGAGCCATGCGTCGTGTCGCTCAAGGCCAGGAATTTCGCAGCAACGTTCATCGCGGGGGTATTGCCGAACCGGTAATTCTCGATGAAGAATATCGAGAAACGGCTGTACGGGCAGCGCAAATTATGGGTCTTCGAATTGCCGGAGTCGACCTGCTCGAAGGGAAAAACGGCCCACAAATCATGGAAGTAAACTCTTCACCGGGACTGGAGGGTATAGAAGGATGCACGCAGCTTGATATTGCCGGATCCATTATCGACTACCTCGCGGCTCAGGTGAATTTCCCGGAAATAGACATACGTCAGCGCCTGACCGTTAGCCGTGGATATGGGGTTGCCGAAATTTACATTCCCGAAGGTTCAGAATACATAGGGAGAGAAATTAAAGATTCCGGACTGCGCGAAAAAGATATTATCGTGCTCACGCTGCACCGTGACTTGAGAGTGATTCCAAACCCACGATCCAATCGACAACTCGTGGCCGGGGATCGACTGCTTTGTTTCGGCAAACTCGAGTTGATGCGTGACATGACTCCAGTGAAGGTTCGCCATAAAAGACGCCCAGAGGTAAAAGAGCTGCCCACATTGCCTGTAGCAGGTGAAGTTACCAGCGAAACCCCGACAGTCGCACCCATCTCGATTCCGGCAGAAAAAGATGAGGGCAACCATGAATAATCCCCTTTCTAAAAAATCAATTGGCGACTGGTTCGGGGAAAAAATACCAGCTGGGACATCACGCAATGTACAGCTTGCTGTTGGTGAGAGCTACAGCAGCATGGCGGTACAAATTCAGCTGCACATTCGTCGAGCAAAAAAGGACGGTCCTGTCGTTTTTGTCACTGCGGCGCTGCACGGTGATGAGATCAATGGGTGCGGAGCTGTACGCCAATTGATTCAGGACGATGATTTCCAACTGTTGCGTGGATCGGTCGTTCTTATACCGGTACTCAATTTGCCTGCTTTTGATCGCCATTCACGCTACCTGCCTGATCGTCGTGATTTGAATCGATCGTTTCCGGGTTCTGTCGACGGCAGCCTTGCCGGCCGTATGGCTTTTACAATTTTCAGTGAGATCGTCATGCGCTGTGATTATGGCATTGATCTGCACACTGCATCTGTCCGCCGCACGAACTACCCTACTGTTCGTGGTGATTTGACCGACCCAGAGGTTCGCAGAATAGCAGAATCTTTTGGCTCCGAGATAATTATGAACGGCAAAGGCCCTAAAAATTCCTTTCGACGAGAAGCATCCTCCGCCGGATGTCCTACAATTATCATGGAGGGGGGCGAAGTATGGAAAGTCGAGCCAGGCATTGTGCAGACCGCAATTCGTGGAATAAAAAATGTACTGTGCGAATTAGAAATGCTCGACGCTGAGACGGCCAGTCCACCGTATCAAATTGTTGTCGAAAAATCGAAATGGATTCGCGCTGAACGAGGTGGCTTTCTCCATTTTCACATTAAACCCGGCGATATTGTAGAAAAAGGCCAGCCGCTGACGACCAATACCACACTTCTCGGCGAAGAACACAGCACGCTCCACGCCCCCTTTGATGCAGTGGTATTGGGTATGACCAGTATACCGTCTATTAGTCCTGGGGAACCTATCTGCAATCTGGGCAGGCTCCCTAAAAAATATCAGCCGTCGGTGCTGAAGCGACTACGATCAAAAGAGGACGGCCTCGAACAACAGGTATTGGAAGAGCTGGGATCAAATATTCTCGTCGTCGAACCATCGGAAGACTCAATAAAAGGCTGACTGCTGCATGAAAGAAACCAGCTGCAAGCAGGCGAAGACATGTACTAAGAATGGATTAAAACAGAATATTACGCTTTAATATACACAACAAAATACAATGTTTACTTGGTTGACCAATCGACGCCGGAAGAAGCTCAACGAGGCACCTTTCCCTGCTCTATGGGAAGACATTGTACGGCGAAACGTCGCGCACTACTGCATGCTGGAAGAAGATGAACGTTCTCACCTGCGAGCCTTGATCCAAGTTTTTATAGCCGAAAAAAACTGGGAAGGTGCAGGTGGCCTGGAACTTACCGATGAGATTCGAGTCACAATCTCCGCTCAGGCCTGCCTGCTTCTTCTCGGCCTGCGCCACAATTACTACAAGAATGTCGAATCCATCATCGTCTATCCCTCTACTGTGGTTCCACCTCGACGTAAACCAGGCTTCTTTGAAAACGCAATAACACCAGTGGATTTTGAGCAGCCCATTATCGGCCAGGCCTTCCTGCGGGGACCGGTCATTATTATTTGGGATGCGGCCCTCAGTGGCGGCCGCCATCCAGAGTCCGGTCACAACGTTATTTACCATGAATTTGCCCATAAACTGGACATGCTCGACGGCGCTGCCGACGGTACACCTCCTCTGCGCGATAGGGCCGAATACCGTGACTGGGTCCAGACATGTTCGCGTGAATATCTGCGCCTTAAAGATGCCATCCTGAAGGGCAAGAAATCATTCCTCAATGCTTACGGTGGTACTAACGAAGCTGAATTTTTCGCTGTTGCCACAGAGCAATTCTTTGATCAGCCGCGATTGATGATTGAGCATACCCCTGATCTTTATCGCGTTTTAAAAGAATACTACCGCCAGGATCCTTCCGGGCGTATTTCCCGGAATAACTGTGCTGATGAAAGTTAAAACGCTGTGTCACTGTAAGTGAGAGACCACCCCCTTGAAAAAGGAGTGTAGGGCGAGCAGGAGATCATGAAGGGAACTGAAAATCAAATCGTTCCCAGTTGAGGCACAAAATGTTCATGAGGCATTTAAAACCGAATGCTCACACGGGACGAGGAAACCTTTCTTGTCACCCGTCGTATGGAAAAATCCGGGCTAACCTCATTATTATTTTTGCTGCCTCAAAACAGCAAAACCTCCTGCTCCAGTCCAACGCCATAACGATCTATCAGTTTCACAATCTGGCGAACCTCTTTATCTTCAGTTTTCCTGAGCCGAGCCAGGATTGCGGCGCTACTGCCTAGAAGAAGATCTTTTTTACCATATCGGGACATGAGGTCTTCCAAATTGGGCGGCAGATAGAGTGCGGCCCGTTCCCCGCAGGCGGCTTTCAATCGCAGATATTCGTCAAGGCCGACCGGATCATAATCCCCGCAGTGGATGATCCGAGCCTGTAGCATCGCTCTAGAAGAAAACCAATTAAGGATCCTGCCACTCAAGCGTCCTTGCGCATAGATTGCCAGCTGAACACCTGTTTTGAGCTTTTCGAAATTCCAGAAAACCTCCAGATTTTCCACTACCGCCAATACTCCGGTATACTTCCACTCTTTGCCACCAAGATGCAAGGCGGCAACTCCAGCTAATTCAGTCAAATCAGCGACCGGCAGCACTTCTGTTCCAGATCGTAAATGACAATTTCCGAACCCCCGAAGCAAAACTACAAGCGGGCCTGTTGCTCGTGCCTTCTTCGAATCCCGAAGTTCGGCTACCGCCTTACTTCTTGGAGTTGCAGCTTCTTCTCTACCTTCCAGGCCGGAAGGGTAGTTCCGCAGGATAAAGGTATCGAAGGCATCCCTGTTTTGCACCACTACCGTTTTTCCAGCACCACTTCGCACAACCTCCAGGACTCCCGTTGCAAAAAGCGACTGCAAGCGACTTCGATCCCTTTCGGTCAACCTGCTGGAGGCAAGGGTGCCTTCTGTAAGGAGTAAGCAAAGTTTTTGCGCCAAAGCATCAACTGCCATCGCCGGACCGCCTTTCAATACGAAGAAGAGAGGTTTTTGGGTCGAGCATGATTCGCCCATTGTTTTCCCGCAGAAAATAGAGCGAATCCGCAGCTTCCATCGCCTCAGGACTGGCGAGAACTGCGACAAATCCCATTTTTCGCGCCTCGGAAACAATAGCTGCCAGATTTTCCCGATCAAGGCTTGAGGCCTCATCGAGGTAGAAGGGAATGGACACCTCTTTATCACCAAGCAGCCCTTTAAGTAGTATAAGATTGATCAACACCTTGATAGTGATGGTCGTTCCGTTGGATTCAATGGAATCGAGGTGCGGGTAGCGCCGGGTCTGACCGTCACCACTGGTGACTTCGAATTGCAGATCAAAGAGGTCGCTCAGTTGCACGCGCCGGTGCTGCTTCAGTAATTCGCCAAGCTGGTTTTGGGCCTCACCGACAGCGCTGCTGCTAAAAAACAATGGCATGGCTTCTACCTCCACCACGGTTTTGATCCGTTGGGTCCATTCGGCATGTTCCCTGAGAATCAACCGCAGCCTCGATAGATTGGAAATGGAGACACGCCCCAGACGGCGATTGAGTTCATCAATGCGCGAGGTGAGGGTTTGCAGATCCCGGTTCAGTCCCTTGAAGGCGCTCTGCAACCCGGCCGCAAGGCTCTTCCACAGTTCCTGCACCGCTTTTTCCCGCTCGTCCAAGGCCTCCACCTCGGCGTGAAGATTGGCAAGTGTCGCAGCCTCGTCCTCGCCCAGATATTTCCCGTAGGTTCGCTGTTCGATCCGGCGAAACTCTTCCGTAAAGCGGCCGGCAACATCAAAATGTTGTCCATACTTTTTCTCATAGAGTTCCAACAGGGAGTCGAGATGCCGGTTTTCCGTAGCAAACGGCTCAACCGGCCAGGAGGGATCTGGGCCGGTGAGCTTCTGTAACCTCCTCAGCAGTTTCTCTCGACGCGACACAAGCTCACGTCCACTTTCTTCGAGTCCCTGACTCTCCTTAACAAACTCCTGGTGCCGGCGAGCCAGTTCAGCCAGCTGCATCTCCAGCTGTTGTTTTCGTTTTTCGAGAGTATTCTTCTCTTTAATCCATTGCCGAAGAGCAGGCAACCGCTCCTGATAATCCTGGTATTGTTGCAGCCGGAGGCTTATTCGATCACATTCCTTTTGCAACTTCTCTTTTTCAGCTCGAATCTGCTCTCGATTCACCGCTGCCTCCAGTATCCGCCGTTCGCGCCCAAGTACTTCTTTCTGCTCACCAATACGCTGTTCCAGGGTCTCGGCATCGCGATACGCTGCCAAATCAGGAGCGCTGAGCCCGGCCAGGGGAAAACGCACCCGTTCATCTTCGTAGATTTCATCCTGAATCCGGCTGGCGAAACCAGCAATTGCACCAGCAAATTCCCTGTCATCCTTTATGCTGAAACCACCATCAACTCGGGAAAGACCTAAAATTTCAGGATTTATCAATCGGAAGACTTGTCCCGCATCATCATCAAAGAGCATGGGCAGCAACTTTGCCGCGACATTTCCAGAAAACTGCTCGAGTCGCCGCTGCATTCCAGCAAGTTCTCGCTCCAACCTCCCCACACGCCCGCGCACCTGTTCCACGGAAACATCCACGGCCTGCCCAAGAGACGCGCCAAGCCGATCAACCTTTATCTCCAGATCACTTTTCCGGCTTTTCTCAAAATCAACGAGGAAATCCTTAAATGATGCAGCCTCCAGCTCATGGCGCTGTAGATCTCCGGCTATTTTGCCAAGCTCCTGTAACAGAGCGTCTTTCGCATCCTTACATTTCTGTTCTTCCTCGACCAGACGACCGCCATCTTCAGCCAGGCGGGCAAGGCGATCTTCAATCTTTTGCCTCTTTTGCAATATTTCCGATTCGGCTTCTCCGTACCCTGCGCGCACTGCCTCCCAGAGTCCCGGAAGCAACCGTCGCAAAGCATCCCGATCGGCTACAAGCGCAAGCACCCGGCGGACATCCTCGACAATCGCCCGAAGATCTCGTAGACCCTCGGCCTCGGCACAAACCTTGCGATATTGGCTCGAATATCCGGCCTCCAGGTCTATGGTGAACTGCTGGAAATCCCCACGATGGATTTCGAGCAGAAACTGTTTCAGTTCGTCCTGACGTAAATGTGCCAGACGGAGCAGGTTACCAAATACCGCCCGAAAACGTTCGTAGTGATCCCGCTGGCGAATCGGCACCAGCCCAAGATTCACATCACGATTATCGCCAATTCCGGTGAGGGCTGCTCGCAGATGGCGCGGTTCAAGCCACCTGAATTCTTTAGCAGCCAGCCGGGACTGTACCACCTCCGGTTCCCGGATACGCCGCTCTTCATCGAGGTAATCGTCCGGATTATATTGCCCCTGATAGGCGAAACGCTTGAATTCGTAGCTGCGCATGGGCCCCATTCCCTGCACCCCGACGACCTGGTAACCAGTCGGAGTCAAACACTCGAAGAGGACGTAGCTGTTCTGATTGGGAAAGTAATACTTCCTGGTCTCGGCCATTTCTCTGGAAAAATGCATACTGCGCTGATCATCGATGTAGAGAAACTGCAGCACGGCGATGAGCGAGGTCTTACCGATATTGTTGGGCCCTACCAGATGGAGCGGGTTGATCAATTCAACCTCACCGTAATCGTATTTCCCCGCCCGCAGCAGTACCATTCGCGATGGGCCAACGATATTCATGGCGTTTGCTCCTCTTTTATCCGTGCTTCATCGCGGTTCAGGATCTCGACACAGACATCGAAAAAACGATACGCCGGGGTCCGAAAGCTAAAGCTGTCATCGGTATGTCGCTGGATGAAGCCAAACCTCTCGAGTTGACGAAGAATGTTACGAAGATCATCTTCGTTCAGCGCTCCGGCCTCCTTGAGATAGGCGCGATAACGGGCGCTTTTCAGGTGGGGCAGGTCAGGGACTGCAAACGTTCGGGTCATAAGGCTATCGACCACCGGTTCCCCCTGGTCCGACAGGGCCTCAATGAGGATGAAGACGAAAACCGCCATGCGCGAGGCCTGGGGACTGAGACTGTCTTTACCGCGAAAATAAAAAAAATCGCGCCCATGTACCTGCAGGCGAAAACCAAGATGATGAAAAAGATCCTGGTAGGCATCCAGATTTTCCCTGAGGGCCCAATAGAGTTTTCCGTCTGCAGCACACAGGTGACGGCCACGACGGAGAGCGTCAAAAATCTCACTTAAATGTGGTAGATCAAAGGGGCTGATTGCAGTCGTCATGGTATTTTCTCCAATCGCATGGGGCGAGCGACAAGGGTGACTTCCAGAAGAGGATAGAGTCGTTCCACCTCACCAAAGTGCATCGCTATCGGCGCATCTAAAAAGACTCGCCCATAAGCTCGTACGAGTTCACCAAGCCCAACCTGGGGATAATTTTCCAGCAGCCAGGCGAGCAGGTCGTCAATCGGCAGAGCCGATTCGAGCCTAGCAAAGAGTTCAGAAGGGAGGATAAATTCAACATCAGGAACTTCACCGGTATCGATCAAAGGTTCAGAGATCCCAGGCTGATACCCCTTGATCCCATGGAGAAAGGCTTCAAGAGAGGTATCCGAAAATGTCCCCTCAATCCGCCAGACAGGTATCTCCATCATTTCCGGGAGTTGCAGACTTGCAAGCCCCGAGCGATCCATTCGTTCCAGGGCAAGAGAAGCGCCGCGGACCAGTTCACTCTCTTTTTTTAACGAAACGTAAAGGGGCTCCACCTCACGCATCGACTCATTAAAATCCTCAGTCATCTCTCGGCGCAGGCGCAGCAGTCGTGCTCTGCAGCGCGAAAATTCTCGGACCAGGGCACCATCGAGTACAAAGTTTTTGCCACTGACAGTCAGGCTGCGATCTAAATCATCCAGGCCGGCATCCATCGCCTTTTTAACATCAATCAAGTCACGCAAGGGTTCCAGATAGCGGCTCCAGAGGTGATTGATAACCTCAAATCGCTCGCGGATGGTACGCCGCTCACGATTTGATTTCAGCTTAATGACTTCTCCAATAATTCCTTCACGGTTGCTATGGGAATCCTGGCGTATCCGTTCAATCAACTGCGAAATATCGCTCAACGCTCGGGCCGCCTGATGCCCCAGGTTCTGCCGGGCTGCGCCATCAAGCTCCTCGCGCAATTCCGAAAGATCACTCAGATAGACCTGGAGGACTTTGGTAGACGTCAACCGGTGCTCACGCAACAGAAAAGAGAGCAGGTTCAATACAGGAGTTGTCAATTCAAAGGAAGCCGTTGCATCAGGAATAGGCTCAATGATAGAAAGTGACTGCAGTTGCTCGATTACTTTTTCAGGCCCCGCATCCCCCTCAGTGCGAATGGTTTCGATAAGATTGCGCAGATCCGCCTCGGTAAATCCGTCGCGCCGGTAAAAGAGATCGAGCAGCAACGGGTAATACCTTGCAGCGAAACGAAAAAAGCTTTGTGGATTGGCAGCCATTATCTTATTTAAACGAACAGAGTTCTAATTTCCAGCTTCTTCCACAATGCAGCTGTAATAATAAAAAGAAAAGCAAGGGTCGGATGCACAGGGCTGCCTCTCTGAGCGGCCTATCCATCGGGGTGCTGCTTGAGAGGGGAACTCTCCTGCTGAAACAGGAAAAATTTCAGGACGTCATTGCTTGTTTCAAGCATCTTCTCAAGCTGGAACAAAGGGTGGAGTTTCTCCAGGGACTGGAACAGGCATATCTGGGAAGAATTAAGGCCCTGGCCGCCAAATCCATGATCAAGGAGGCAATCGCCCTGCTCGCCCCCCTGGTTCACCGCTGGCCGGATGTCAGGGCTGATCCCCTAAGGCTCAGTATCCTGCTGCTTGCCGGCAATGGTGTCAAACTGGAGGACTTCGAGGCCGACTCACCGATTGTCCGATTCTACCCGAAGGCCCTGGCGGCGGCACCTTCGATGTTTCGGTGGTCGAATTACAGGACGATGTGGTCGAGGTTATTGCAAGCCACGGCAACAATCAACTGGGGGGAGACGATTTCGATGCCCTGATTGAAAACTTTCTACTGGCGCAACTGCAGGAGGAAGGCTTTATCGATATTCCCAGGCCGGCCCACGCAAGAATCAGAAGGGCCGCGGAAAATACCAAGAAGCAGCTCTCCTCCCAGCCGTTTTCCCTGATCGAAGAAGAATACCTGCTGGACCGGGATGGTGCCCCCTATCACTTCCGGGTCGAACTCGCCCGCAGTCAATACGAAGAGATGATCAGTCCGCTTCTGGACGAGACCATGGATGCGATCCATCTGGTATTAAAAAACGCCGGCCTGATTGCCACAGCCATCGACGAGATCCTGCTGGTGGGTGGTTCGACTCGCACCCCGCTGGTGCAAAAGCGGCTGGAGCTTGAGTTCGGCATGGCCCCGCGCTTTGAAGTGGATCCCGATCTCTGTGTCGCTGCCGGTGCGGCCCTGCAGGCGGCGATGATCAACGGCGCAGAGATCCGGGCTGTGCTGGTGGATGTGACGCCGTCTGCAAAAAGGCTCAAGTCTGAAGGGTACCTGATGAATAATTGCTGTCGGGACTATATGGATCAATGTGCTGGGTTAGCATACTGTCTTTTTTCAATTTGCAGCAGATCCGGAGAACGTTTAGCTACTCTCGGTCTTGCGTACGATGAAGATTATTGGCATTTTGATCAATGTTTTGGTCCGGCAAATACAGAAGTGCTGGAAGAGAACAGGACCTATATTGATGAGGATGGGGAATTCCAGGAAGAGATCTATGCCACGGACCTGTATTATGTTGCTCAAGAGGTTGCCAGATTAATGAACTCGAACGGATGGCAATAGAAGAGACAAATCATACAATTTTGAATCTTTATTTCCTACAATGCTGTAGGTTTTTCTTTTCCGTTTTTTCAGGAACTCCTTATTTTCTTATGAAATTCCAGTACATCTGACATGTGCAGCAGTATGGTATACTTCATGCATTTCTCCTTGCAATCGTACTCGAAAAAAGGTTTTGAAAACTTTAAAACGCTTTTAATTTAATAGACTATAAAGGAGACAATGATGTCAAAGAAAGAGGTTGAAAGATTTTTGATTGCTGGTGGAGCAGACAAAGTACTCCGCCTTAAATACGACAAAATCGGAGCCATGCCTAAATTTGTCGCCGCTGCAGTTGAAGATGGGTTTGATTTCAGCGAAGATGATCTGAAGGTAGTAGTGCTTGAGTCAGGTGATTCCTTTGAAACTTCCGGAAACCCTCCAAAACGTGATATCTGGTGGTTCTAAGAACAGAGTCAGATTTATAGATACATGGTTAACACTTAGGCGAAAAAGCTTGCCGGAATGCGAGACCTGATACGAAAAGGCAACAGATGCCATAGTTAATATAATGTATTGCGCTGTTTTTTGAATTAACTTAAGAGCCAGTTCTGAAACGAATCGCCAGCACCTCGCTATGGTTGCACATGTCCACGATCTCTGCATACGAATAGACCGTTCTTTTACCGACTAACCGTCTTGCCATATGAAAGTAGATGCACTGTGGAACGTATACGCAGCACTTGAAACAATCGAAGGTCAAAAAAATTAATGCTCCGCATATCCACACTGATTTGGTATCGTTGATCCGCTTCGTCATGCATCGGGAGAATAAGTTGATTCCTTTTTCGGAGCAACAGGGAGGACTTGGCAAGGTGTATCAACTTTTTGGTGAAGGAGTGCCCACTGTTATCGAGGAATTAAACGGGGCTTTGGCTGCAAAATAATGACAGAAAATTCAGGAGAAATAGTCCTCTATCAGGCAGAGGATGGCAGCACCTCACTTGAGGTACAACTCACAGACGACACCGTCTGGCTGAGCCAGGCCCAGATGGTGGAGCTCTTTGGCAAAACCAAACAGAACATAAGCCTTCATATTCGCAATATTTTTAAAGAGGGTGAGCTGGTTAAAGATTCAGTTGTCAAGGATTCCTTGACAACTGCTACCGATGGCAAGAAATACAAAGTAACATACTACAATCTTGATGTAATTATTTCCGTCGGCTACCGGATCAAGTCCCTTCGCGGTACACAGTTCCGCATTTGGGCAACTTCCGTCCTGCGGGATCATCTTATCAAAGGTTATACCGTCTACGAACGACGGTTGGCCGAAAAAGGTCTGGTGGAGATGGAACAGGCGGTGGCCCTTCTTTCCCGAACCCTGCAAAACCATGAGTTGGTAACCGATGAAGGCAGGGCGGTGCTGGATGTGGTCAACAACTATGCCAAATCCTGGACCTTGTTGCTGCAATATGACGAGCAGCAGCTTGCAGTGCCCAAAAAGAGCAAAAAAACTCAACAAGCACTTGATTACAAACAGGCAAAAGAGGCCATTGCTACATTAAAGGTGGAGCTGGCCAGAAAAAGGGAAGCTAGCGACCTGTTTGGTCAGGAACGGGATGAGCACCTGCAGGCGATACGGAACGTGTCAATGAAAATGAGACACCATTGTGTGTAAATTAAACTCATTCTCTCAAAGTTGCAGGAAGTAGCATATTGGGTAGGTTCGTCACCTTGCCTTTAAAACGTTTTGGATGTTTTGCAAAAGCCGCCTCAAGAACAGCGGTTCTTTGTTGGATGATCTCCTGATGCATGCCGTAATGGACATGCTCTGGAGTCAGCAAGCCAATGCCTGAATGCATATGCTCACAGTTATACCAGGTGAAAAAATCATGGCAAAACTGACGGGCATCCTGTATCGAGCCAAAAGTTCCAGGGAACTCCGGGCAATATTTCAATGTCTTGAACTGCGCTTCCGAGTAAGGGTTGTCGTTACTTACATGGGGGCGGCTGTGGGTCTTCGTCACTCCCAGATCAGCCAGGAGATAAGCGACAGTTTTTGATTTCATACTGCTTCCCCGGTCTGCATGGAGCACCAGTTGTTCCGGTTGGATCTGTTGTTTTTCGCAGGTATCATTGATCAGACGCTTAGCCAGAACAGCCTGTTCGCGATGAGCGACCATCCAGCCGACCACATACCGGCTGAAGATGTCCAGGATGACATAGAGATGGAAATAGGTCCACTTGGCCGGGCCTTTTAACTTGGTGATATCCCATGACCAGACTTGGTTTGGGCCGGTGGCCAGAAGTTCGGGCTTCTCATAATGGGGTCGAGTCACCTGCCGTCGCCGTTCACGTACTTCATCATGTTTTGCCATGATGCGATACATGGTGCGGATTGAGCAATGATATATACCTTCATCCAGCAAGGTAGCGTACACATGGGGAGGTGCAAAGTCGCGGAACCGGCGCTCATGCAAGGTATCCAAAACACGTTGTTCTTCCATGGTACTGAGTGCCAGTGGAGGTGCTGTTCGAACAACAGGGGCGATCGTCGCCTGGCTTGCAGCCTGTCAGTAATAGGTAGCTCTGGGGATACCAAAAGCAGCACAGGCCGCTTTGGTGTTAGTGTGTGATCCAAGCTCAGTAACGGTGCTCATGAGTTCTCCCCGTTGCTTTCCGGCTGAGCTATTCCCAGAATTTCCGATATTTTTTTTTGAACTTCGATTATCGTTTCCGCCTGTTTGAGCTTTTTGGCCAACTTTGTATTATCTCGCTCCAATTCGGCAACGCGTTTTGCCAAGGGGTTGACTTCATGCTTCTTTCTCCCTCTTTTTTTGGGGGCAAGTCCCTTGAGCGCACCTTTTTGCTGCTGGCGCTGCCAGCTATGGATATTTGAATAATACAGGCCTTCTCTTCGCAGAAGCGCGCCGATATCTCCGGGCTTGGTACAGGTATCGACTTCAGCGAGAATACTGAGCTTGTATTTGGCGGTAAACCGGCGTCGAGGTTTCTTTTCCAGAACCTCGGGGTCTGGTCGATTTAGTTCTTTTTCAGTCACGGGTACAAGTTTTGGTTGCTCTAAATTGTAAGTGGATTTTGTTTTCAGTTCCATTCATGATCTCCTACCCGCCCTACACTAATTTTTCAAGGGGTAGGTGTCTCACTTACATTGACACAGAGGGATATCTTTCAAACGGAATAGCAGGAAATTCTCTTTCCATCCACTTATCGAAAGCATAGTGCAAAAACAGATTCGCCAACAAGGGACTGACAACACCGCCTTGTGGTGTTCCTTTGTCGCTTGATTTGATTTCTCCGTCAGGATGTTGAACTGGACATTTCAGCCAACGCTCAACATACAACAGAATCCATCGGCAATCTGTATTTTGCCGCACAGCCTTCATCATGAGCTCATGGTCAATATTGTCGAAAAAACCCTTGATGTCCAAATCTACAACCCACCCATACCGCCAACATCGCTGGCGTGCAACCCCAACCGCATCAATGGCAGACTTGCCCGGGCGATACCCGTATGAGTCCTCATGAAAATGTGGTTCTAAAATGGGCTCCATGGATTGTTTGACTACCATCTGAGCAATACGATCAGCAACTGTTGGTATTCCCAACGGCCGCATTCTTCCATCACTCTTGGGTATCTCGACTCGACGCACTGGCGGAGGCAGATAACTACCCGAGGACATACGATTCCATAATTTGTAGAGGTTATTTTTCAAGTCCTCTTCAAAATCGGCTATCGACTGTCCATCCACCCCCGCTGCTCCACGATTTGCCTTTACTCTCAAGAACGCATCCCAAACCTGCTGTTTAGAAATTTGGAACGGCTTTGCTTTGTCCAAAAAGATCCTCCCAAATTCTGGTTGTCTGATTGTTGAAAGCTGAACAATGTAGTTCCTTCGCTCCACCTTCATTACAAAGGTTTCAACACTACTACAGACTACTCCGCCCCTGTGCTCCGCATCGGTACTCTCATCCTTATGGGGCCTCCACTTGGAT
>CBDTUM010000084.1:0-18556 GCA_965363495.1 uncultured Desulfopila sp. | reverse complement strand
CTTGTATGCTGGGCGGACTGATCGTGCACAGATGGGGTGCTGCTGAATAGTTACGATTATTCCACCTTGGTCAGCATCTCATCAATGACCTTAAGCCCGGTCTGCCAGAAATCGGGGCTGTTGAGATCAATATCGAAAAGCTTCAGCAGGTCGTAGGGTGACTGTGAGCCACCGGCTGAAAGAAGCTGGAGATATTTTTGCACAAAAGGTTCTCCTTCTTTCTGGTACATTCCATACAGGGCTAAAACCAGCAATTCGCCGAAGGCATACGAATACACATAGCCGGGTGTTGACAAAAAATGGGGGATGTAGGACCACCAGATCGAGTAGGCATCGCCCAGATTTACCGAATCACCAAACATTGCCCGCTGGGTTGTCAGCCAGTATTCACTGAGTTGTTCACTGCTCAGTTCTCCTTTTTGCCGCCTTCCTTCGTGCATCAGTTGCTCAAAGCGGTTCATAGCTGTCTGTCTGAAGACCGTAGCGAAAATTGACTCCAGCTTCTGACAAATGAATGCCCGCCGTTCCTGATCGTTTTTAAGAAGTTCCAGCTGGCTGTTGAAGACGAGAAGTTCGGCAAAGACTGAGGCCGTTTCAGCCAGCGGCAAGGGGGTGTCACTGTTGAAATGGCCCTGGCTCGCAGCAAGAACCTGATGTATCCCGTGGCCGAGTTCATGGGCGACCGTGGAGACGTCCCGCAGATTGCCGGTGTAATTCACCAGCACGTAGGGGTGTATCTCAGGGGTGCACGGATGCGCAAAGGCTCCGCCGCGCTTGCCGGTAGACACCGGGGCATGAATCCACTTGCGGGTAAAAAACATTTCGGCAATTTCAGCCATTTTCGGCGAAAATGCAGCAAAGGAGGAAAGGACCGTCTTCTGACATGCCGGCCAGCCGATTTTTTGAGTCGGTAATGAGGGAAGGGGGGCATAACGGTCATAATCCTCTAAAGTATCGAGGCCCAGCAGTTGCCGCTTGACATGGTAATAGCGACCCACTAGATCGTAGCGCGAAGTGACTGTTTCTATGAGAGTTTCGACAGTTGTATCCTGCAGTTCATTCTGTAAATTCATGGAGCTGACCCAGCTGGTATGTTTGCGAAGCCGGTCGGTAATCATTTTGTCTGCAGCCAGAGTGTTATAGATATGGGTGAGGATATGGTTGTTCTTTTTCAGCCCCTCTGTCATCTCGGCTGCGGCTGTCTGCCTGACTGTGCGCTCAGTATGATAAAGGTCGGTGAGGACTTCTTCTTCTGATCTGTTCTTTGGGCCAAATTTGAGGTCACTGAGGATCTTGTTGAAAAGCGTGGTCCAGGCATTTCGGCCCACCGCCTCTTTTTCGAGGAGTAGTTTTTCTTCCAGTTCTGTAAGCTGATGGGGACGATATCGTCTCTCAGCTTCGAGATAGTGGTGATATGGAGCGAGTTGCGGGCTGCCCAGCAGGGCGAGTACCTGCTTGTCGCCTACCTGGTTCCACTCTAGATCGAAAAAGACGATTTGTGTCCCGCACTTACTATATAATTCATGGATCCGCTGATCAAGTGCTCCAGCCTTGGCATTGGCCATCTGGGTGGTGAAATTGAGAAAAGAAAACGTGCCAAGCTTGGTCAAGGTACAATCAAGGTTTTCCAGTCTTTTTACCAGTGCCAGCAGTTGTTCTGCGTCCAGTTCAGCCACTTTGCCATAATGGCTTTTGTTGATTGCGGCTGCCTCTGTTTCGCACCAGGCAATATCGGATTCGATATATGGGTCCTCTATGCCGGCATATAAATCGCTTAAATTCCACAGCACATCTTTGGTGCCAAGGGTGGTATTTAGTTGTGTTGTCTCAGACATAACATTCTCCAATTTTTCAGCGTAAGCCTCTAATAAACGGGCCAACGGCTTCGGGCCCTTGTTCGTCGACCAGACGAATCGTCTCTGAGCCGATAACCGCCATATCTGCCTTGCCGGTAATGGCCGCGACATCGTCATTGTTGCGGATACCGAATCCGACGGCGATTGGCAGGGATGTCGCAGCCCTGCACCTGGAAAGATAGGCATTAAAGTCATCGTCGAACTCGGATTTCTTGCCGGTCACACCTCGACGGGCGGCGCAGTAAATAAAACCAGCAGCTGAGCTGTTGAGCCTTGCCATACGTGTATCTGTTGAGGTCGGGGTATAGATAAGGATCGGAGCGATCTGATTCTGTGTTGCCAGCTGGAAAAACTCCTTGCCCATTTCCGGCGGTAGATCGGGAATGATCAGCCCTTTAATTCCAGCACTCTGACAATCCTTGAAAAACCGTTCTTCGCCGTATTTGAAGATGATATTGTAGTAGGTCATAAACAAAAAAGGAATATCGTGCAGTTCGGACATTTCGGCGCCAAAGGCCATGCAGTCGGCAACGGAAGTGCCAAGGGCCAGACTGTCCTGATTGGCCTTTAAAATAACAGGGCCATCGGCCATAGGCTCAGAAAAGGGTATTTGCATTTCAATGCAGTCGACCCCGTTTTCGACCATCTGAGCGATAACCCTTCGGTTGATTGCAAAAGACGGGTAGCCAAGGACGATATGCGTCATCAGCAGAATGTCATTTTTTTCAAGTCTGGCGCGTAAGATTTTTTCCAGTAGCATTTTGATTATTCCACCATCTCAAAGTTAATAAATTCTTAAAAAGCTCAATTTAAGGATGGCTAAGTAAAAAGATTCATTGGCGAGGCGTAAGATATTTCCATTATTTCGGCGTACTAGGGTACGTCGTAATGATAGAAAAATTGAAACAACGACGCAGATGAAGAGTTTTTACGACGCCATCAAAGTTTTATTTTTCGTACTCTCTACCGCGGGCGATAATAAACTCTTTCCATGAAGGATCATTAAAGGCGTGGGCAATGGTAAAAATGTCCTTGTCGCCACGCCCGGATTGATTAATGATAATGGCATCGTCCGGGCTGAGAAGAGGGACCTCTTTAAAGGCCTGGACAAAAGCATGGGCAGATTCAAGGGCCGGGATAATACCCTCCATGCGCATGGTCAGATCAAGTGCCTGCATCACCTCGTCGTCGGTGGCGGAGGCAAATCGCACCTTCTTTTTCTCGGCAAGGTCCGCGAGGATTGGGCTGACCCCAACATAGTCGAGGCCGGCCGCCACCGAATGGGTTTCGAGCATCTGTCCATCGTCGTTTTGCAGGAACATGGTCTTATAGCCCTGGGCCACTCCCGGACTGGCATCGGTACCGCAGAGTCGTGATGCGTGATGGCCTGTCTCAAGCCCTTTTCCTCCGGCCTCAACGCCAACGAGTTCCACTGCGCTATTGTCGAGAAAGCCTTGGAAGATCCCTAAGGCATTGGATCCTCCACCTACACAGGCGTAGACCCGTGCCGGTGGTTTGCCGTGTTGGGTCAGAATCTGCTGCTGCGCTTCGGTGCCGATAATTGACTGAAACCAGGAAACCATCTCGGGAAAAGGGGCTGGACCGCAAGCAGTGCCGAGGACATAATGGGTCGAATCGACGTTGGTGACCCAATCCCTGAAGGCCTCGTTGATTGCATCCTTAAGAGTTCTTGAGCCATCCTTTACCGGGACGACGGTTGCCCCCATTTTCTCCATCCAGAACACATTTGGGCGCTGTCGCAGCATATCGACCTCACCCATATAGACGGTACACTCCAGGCCGAATTTGGCAGCCATGGTCGCCGTCGCTACTCCATGCTGGCCGGCACCGGTCTCGGCGATCACCCTCTTTTTACCCATTCTTTTGACCAGCAACCCCTGGCCCATAACATTATTGGCTTTGTGGGCTCCGGTATGGTTGAGGTCTTCACGTTTGATGTATATCTTTGCTCCCCCGAAGTGTCTGGTGAGGTTTTCGGCATAGGTCAGAGGAGTGGGTCTGCAGGAGTACGTGGCCATAATATTTAAATATTCCTGCCAGAAATCCGGGTCTTCTTTGGCTTGCTGAAAACTGATTTTCAGCTGTTCGAATGTCTCATGGAGGATTTCCGGGATAAATGCACCACCCCACTTGCCGAAAAAACCGTTTTTCTTCATTATTGTCTCCGTAAAATATTTGTAAGCGTTCAGCAGCACCGAATCTGTTTTGTCTTTGGTCTTTAAACGTATCATTCATACAGTCTAAAGACCTCATCCGCGCATATCCGGCACTAGTAAACGCTTACAGTCCTGATGTTATGCGGCCTTTTTTGTTTTCCCGGTGAACTGTTGCCAATATTTCATGCGGGGTTTACTTGAATGTCGATAAAGATTTCTGATAAGCTGATTTAAATATCACACATACCTTTCAGGTAAAGGAGCACAGTATGACAAGAGATAGTGAAGTTGTAAACAACCCGATAATTGGATCAGATAAAGTATTGACTTTCCCCCGCGGCATTCCAGGGTTTGAAAAATACACTACTTTTATCGTTTATCACAAGGAAGAAAATAATATCAGCGCCTTTTGGCTGGAATCCTGCGATGACTCAAGTATTACTTTCACCCTGGTTGATCCCGGTCAATATGGGCTCAGTTACGAATTAGAACTGACCGACGAGGAACGGGATCTCCTCCAGGTGGAAAAGGCAGAAGAGCTGGGTATTTTTATGGTACTTAGTAAAAAAGAGGCTGGAGCTCAGTCGATGCCGATAATCAATGCCAATATTATCGGGCCGATAATCATTAATCCGCGAACCCAACTCGGCTTGCAGAAGGTTATCTTTCGTTCCCGGGTACAGGCTACTATCGTCCAGGAAAATTGATGGTGTCGTAAAAAAGCTTGATCTCCTTTGTTGTACTCCAAGGGCACTTCCTTTGGGCGTAGAGCAAACTTTTTACTTAACCATCTCAAATTTGAGTCTTTGTGAGATTGTCAATCGTTACGGATTTTTAAGTAAGTTGCCTTCGGCAGACCGCAGCAAAATCTTCCGGGTAATGCCCGTTGATAAAACGAAGCTGGGCTTCGCTGAAAGCGCCGGGAGACTCCGGTAAACGGGGGAGAAAGGCATAAAGAAGAGGCTGTGAAGGCCCACTCTTTTCATTCATTCTTTTTGAGTATTCGATGGAGGTAACCATCTTTGCGCCAATCCCGGCGAGTGCCTTTTGGGCCATCAGGATACCCGTGTCGAGGGAGTGGCGCATGTGGCTGTCGCATTCAAAAACATTGCCTGCCAGACTGCCGTCTGTTGCGGGCAAAGTCATAAGCTGCAGTTCCCATTGAGAAGTCTGGGCCTTCGGTACAAAGAGCATAGCCCGATCATCGCGCCAGACTACCAGGCTTGCTTCCAGGTCTTCACGATCGTCCATCCGTCGATTGGCAGCTATCGCTCGTCGATAATCTGAAAAAAAATCACTGGCATAGAGAACCTCATAGCTCGCTATCGACGCAGCGACAAGATCGCCGCAACTATAGGCGGATATCTGCCCGACAGATTCTGTGGTGCCGTGATGATAGCAGGCAACCTGCTCCGGCACCATGGCATACTGCTGATGGATCTGCTGGTGTGAGGCATGCAGCCGATACAGGGAAGGAGCGAAATCGAAACCAAAATTCCAACCCCATAATGTTGCGGGAGCAGCTCTTCTGATTTTTGCTTCCGTAACTACCCTCTGCCGCAGTGTTTCCAGTTCTTCTTCACTTAAAACTCTTTGGGGACTTGTTGCTCCTGTCGCTGGCAGTTGAACCCCGAGTTCTTCAGCCAGCCGGACATAGCTGCGTTGATAGTACAGATGTCTCAGCCCTTTTATATCATGTGCACCGAGGGCATCGATGGAATAGCGGATGGCATCGTCAGCCATATTGGCGGCATAGTGACCGCCGGGGATATAGGAGTTCCGGCGCAGATATTCAAACACATGACTGTGCCCATTTTGGGGCCATTCGCCCACAATTTCACTGCCTCCCTGGGCACCGGGACGGATAACCATGACTATTTTATAGCTGTCCGGCAGGTGCGGATTATTGGCAACCGCTTCAAAGAGGGCATGGTTGCGGATGATCGGCCTATAAGCATCCGAACTATTTTTTTTATACCGCAGTCCAATCGGCTTTTTCCCATCCTTGATGATGTCACAGCTTAGTTCGGCCAGCTTTTGCAGATCTTGCGGATCTGTCGAACACGTTGCCAGGGCCAGCAGAAGTGGGTCGGGTAGCTCAGCAAAGAGAGCCCGGTCACTATTGTTGCGGGTAAGAATTGTGCTGAGAGAAACGGGCTCTGCTTGCGGCAGTCTTATGCGCTCTGGATGCGCAGCACTGGCGTCCGCCCATTCCTTGTCAATATAGGTTCTGCCCTTGAAGGGAAAAGGATTAGGGATCTCAAAAATCCAGTCGGCACCTTGTACCGCAATGTTTCCCTCCGGAAAGTTTTTGTCATTATTGACAAGTTCGTGTTCTTCAGTTCGCCCAAGAGGCTCAATTCTGGCGGATTGTCTCAGGTTGGTCACGTTATAAGCCGGTTTGTGAATGCCATACTGAAATGTGCCGTGGGGGGTGATGCATGTCTCTAATCGTTTCATCGCTCAATCCTTTTCTTGCCACAGGCTAAGTGCCTGTTGATAAATCTGCGACCGCGACAGGCCAAGGTCGTCCGCCAGGCGGCGGCTGACATCCTTGAGCGAGAGCTCCGAGTTATCCCGGTACCAGAGGAGCAGCTCTTCCACCGTCTGGCCCTGCACTTCTTCCTGTACTCCCGGCCAGATTATGACGACAAATTCACCCCGGTTCCTGCCCTCCCGGCTTTTTTCCAGCAGACTACTCAGGGTGCCATGCTGCAGGTCCTCAAAGTTTTTCGTCAACTCTCTTGCCCAGAAACACTGCCGTTCGCCCAATATGGCCAACGCGTCACCAAGAAGTGCGTCAATTCGATGGGGCGATTCGTAGAGCACGATCGGATATTCACTGGCCGCTAAAGAGTTGAGCAATTTGCGCCGCTGTCCCTTTTTTGACGGAAGAAAGCCGAGGAACAAAAAGCCGGAAGAGGTTATTCCCGAAGCGGAAAGAGCTGTGGTGAGAGCCGATGGCCCAGGGAGCGGTACCACCGTCAAGCCATTTTCATGGAGGAGATTGACCACCACTGCGCCTGGATCGGAAATACAGGGCGTGCCGGCGTCACTGACCAGGGCTATATTGAGCCCCTCCTGCAGTCGTCGCCGGATCTCTTCGCTCCTTTCCTTTTCTTTTTCCCGGTAATAGCTGATGAGCGGGGTCTCGATACCGAAATGGTTGAGGAGCCTTTTGGTATGTCTGGTGTCTTCGGCGGCGATAAGATCGACTTCTTTCAATATGCGCAGACAACGCAGGGTAATGTCTTCAAGGTTGCCTATTGGAGTAGGAACGATATACAGCGTTCCTGTTTTCGTTGATATGGCTGATGGCATTGTTGGCTCACAGGATGATGGCGTTGTAAAAAAACGTAAAGAGGATAGCAAATGAGATCTGCCTTGTTGTCTTCCAAAGGCACTTTGGATTGGTGCCTCTGAAGCTTTTTCGTGAGTTATCTCTGATTTCAGGTTTTTGCGGGTTTGTCGGTATCTGAAACAACAGAAAAAATACTCGACGAACAGTATGCTCAATTGAGGAAAAAATTGCATCTGCTTTTCTTGACTCCATTCTGGACTATGTATATGAGTATGTGATCAGATACCAATTATAGGAGAAGTAATGGGAAATGATCAGTGCATCGGTCGAATTGTTCATCAGGAAAAAGTAGATCTGGCGAGGTCTCATGACCTTGATCCTGCTCAGGTAGAACAGCTTTGTCAGCTTTTTAAAGCTTTTTCTGAACCCGGTCGATTGCGTATGGTTCATGCCTTGCTGCAACAGGAAATGTGTGTCTGCGACCTGGCGGCATTGCTGGATGTGTCTGAGTCGGCAGTCAGTCATCAACTGCGCCTGCTGCGCACCATGGGTCTGGTTGTCAACAGGCGTGAAGGTACGGTGCTATATTATCGACCGGTTGATAGCCGTCTGCTTGGATTGATCGGTTATGCCCGCTCACTGTTGGAAAATGAACAACATTCTTTCAACGAGAAATAGAGGATTATCATGTCGCAAATACTCATAAAAATTCTGCAGGAAATCTGGAATATCCTGCTAGATTCATCGTTTTACATTTTGATGGGCATTACCATCGCCGGGTTTCTGCGGGTAATCCTCAATCCGAATACCGTCCTTAAGCATCTGGGGCGTGGTCGATATAGCTCGGTTATCAAAGCGGCCTTGCTCGGTGTGCCGCTGCCGCTCTGATCGTGTGGTGTGCTGCCGGCGGCAGCATCGCTTAGAAAACAGGGCGCAAATAAGGGTGCGACTACCGCATTTCTTATATCCACACCCGAATCCGGAATAGACTCGATGGCTATTACCTACGCTCTCCTGGATCCGATTATGACAATTATTCGTCCGGTGGCGGCGTTTATAAGTGCAATGCTCGCTGGATTTGCTGAAAATCTTTTCTTCTGGCAGAATAATAGTGAGAAAATAGTGGTGGATAAAAGCTGCCCGGTGGATAACTGCTGTGATGGGATTGACTGTCCTGAGGAAGTTCATAAAAAACATCATACCTTCTTTGAGAAGGTTGTTTCCGGCGTGCGCTTTGGGTATAGGGAGGTCTGGGGAGATATTGTCGTCTGGTTTTTTATCGGCGTGGTGCTTGCGGCGGTGATTACGGCCATGGTTCCAGACGATTTGATGGCAACATTACTGGGTGGTGGACTCAGCTCCATGCTGGTCATGCTGGTAGTGGGGATACCGCTGTATATCTGTGCCACAGCCTCGACGCCCATTGCTGCAGCACTGATTATGAAGGGAGTCAGTCCCGGTGCAGCGCTGGTTTTTTTGCTGGTTGGGCCGGCAACCAATGTTACCTCTCTTTCTGTTTTGATAGGGATGCTCGGTAAAAAAAGCACGCTGATGTATTTGACTATTCTTTCCGTATGTGCGGTGCTTTTCGGCATGGGGGTCGATATCCTCTATCAATGGATCGGCGTCTCCCCGCGGGCAATTATCGGCAACGCCTCGGAATTGATTCCGACACAGATCAAATTGGTCGCTGTCGTTATTTTACTGGTAATTTCCGTTAAACCGCTGCTTGCCGCAATTCGGCATAAATTTGCCGCGAAACCGGTACAGACGACCTTTGTCAGTCCATTTCCAGCAATTCAGCCTTCTGTTCAGGACGGGGTGAAACAGGCCGACAAAAAAGTGCACGAGCATTGCAATTGTTGTAAATAACCAGGATACTTATCACCATTTATGGACAAACACGCAACAAGCTTGAGCTTGCTGTTGTCACGCAAAGCGGACATACTGTGCCTTATAACGTAACTGAAGGGGGAAAATGAGCAAACATATCGGAATTTTAACGGCAGGTGGAGATAGCCCGGGGCTGAACGCGGCCATTCGGGGCATTGGTAAATCGGCACTGGCCACAGGCACAATGCATATACTCGGTTTTCGCGATGGTTTTCGAGGGCTTATGGAAAACCGGACCATGCGGCTTGACAGGGAGACGCTCTCATCTATTCTGACAAGGGGAGGGACAATTCTTGGCACCAGCCGTGACAAGCCGCACAAGATGCCCGTCGGCAGTGAAGTGATGGATATGACAGAGGTTATCTGCGATAATTACAATAGGCACAGCCTTGATGCCCTTATCTGTATCGGCGGCGGCGGAACCCAGAAAAATGCCTATCGACTGGCCCAGAAAGGGCTTAATATTCTGACTTTGCCCAAGACCATCGACAATGACGTCGCCATGACTGATATGACCTTTGGCTTTCATACCGCAATGGAGATTGCCACCGAAGCCATAGACCGGCTGCATTCTACTGCCCACAGTCATCATCGTATCATTGTTGTGGAAATCATGGGTCATAATGCCGGATGGCTGGCACTGGGGTCAGGGGTTGCAGGAGGGGCTGATGTCATTCTTATTCCGGAAATTCCGTATAACCTGCAGTCTGCAGCCGATGCCATTCGCAAACGCCAGCAGCGAGGTACTAACTTTAGTATTGTCGCCGTTGCTGAGGGTGCCTTGAGCGTCGAAGATCATGCCAAACTGGCTGCATTAAATGAAACGAAAGCAAAAGCCAAGGAAAAGGGTGACAGCAAGTCGCTCAAGAAAGTGGGAGTGGCGCTCCAGGAATTCTTACGACAACGGGGGAATCACACCTTCAGGTTGAATCAGGAACTTGAAGCCATGACAGGACTGGAGTCGAGACTGACCATTCTGGGGCACACCCAGCGGGGCGGAACGCCGTCTGCTGCAGACCGGATGCTGGCTACCCGGCTCGGTAGCGCCTGTGTCGATTGCATAGAACAAGGCGAATACGGAGTGATGGTTGCCGTGCATGGTGATGGTACCAGAACTGTTCCCCTAAAAGACGTTGTCGGGAGAAAAAAACTGGTTCCCCTGGATCATCCGTGGATCCGTGCAGCGCGAAATGTCGGTACCTGTCTGGGAGATTAATTTCCGGATGAAGATTCGCCACACATGCATTGTCTGTGTATTCTTGAAGCAGGTATCTCTAGAGTATGTCTGGTTCGCAACATAGGGAACATTTATTTTTATTGGCAAAAGACAATCTCTTTTGGTAATTTATTTATTCTTAAGTATAGTCAGAAAAATGTAAGTGCATTGTACTCGTTGAATCTGCTCTAGAAGGAGAACGACCGTGCTGTACGGTAAAGACGATCCCTCTGTATCTGAAAAGCCTTTTCGTAATATAACACGTAATCGTATTCTGGTGATTGAGGATCAAGCTGATATACGAGGCTTGCTTGTCAACTACTTGAAGACCCGTGGTTATGATGTGAATACTGCGGAAAATGGGCTGGACGGACTGTTTATTTTGGAGCAATGGCCTGCTGATTTGGTGACTGTCGATCTCAATATGCCAGTCATGAATGGCCATGACTTCATTGAAAAAGCCACGCAGAGATGGCCGGATATGCCCATTATCGTCGTCTCAGGAATAGATGCCGTAGATCAGGCAGTTGAGGCTTTGCGAATTGGTGCCCGCGATTATATAACAAAACCGATAGAGAACTTTTCCCTGGTCAATAATACCATTGAGAAAGCTTTTGAGGCGGTAGAACTCATTAGGCAAAACCGGGACTATCAACAGAATCTCGAAAAAAAGGTTGAGCAACGTACAAAAGAGCTGGAAGAAATCAAGCAGCAGTTGTTATACAGCCTTGGTAAATCGGCAGAATACCGCGACAATGCTACTGGAAGGCACGTTATCCGGGTAGGGAAGATGTGCACTATTCTGGTCAGAGCAACCGGTATGAAAGATTCTCTGGCGAATACCTTTGCCGAAGCAGCACCTTTGCACGATATAGGCAAAATCGGCATACCGGACACTATTCTTCTCAAACCGGGAAAGTTGACGGCAGAAGAGCGAAAAACAATGCAAAATCATTGTGAAATCGGCTGTGATATTCTGCGCCATTATTCTTCTGCAAAACTACACGACGGTTTTGAATTTATGGATATAATCCGTATGGCCGACAATACCAATGCCCTTCCTCTGCTGGATATGGCGATGGTCGTTGCCCTTTGTCACCACGAGCGTTGGGACGGTGCAGGGTATCCCTATGGCCTGAAGGCGACACAGATCCCTCTTGCAGCAAGAATCGTAGCGGTCGTCGATGTCTACGACGCTTTGGGAAGTGAGCGGCCATATAAAAAATCTCTCGCGGAAGAAGTTTGCCAGGCAACTCTGTTGAAAGGGAGAGAGCGTCATTTTGATCCGAAGATCATTGACATCTTTTTCGCTAATATAAAAGATATCCTCGCTATTAAAAAAGAATGGATGGACTGATACAACTCCCTAAGCTTTATCGTTTTGCCATCTCTTCTCAAAACATCTGTAAATCTAGCAAGATATCACGATCGTAATAAAGCGAATAGTACGATGCCGTGACACTTCTCTATGATAAAAAAAATTGCCTTACTTGCGCTGCTGGCAGCATTTCCTCCACTCTCTACGGATATGTATCTGGCAGCAATTCCGCTTCTGGTTCAATCCTGGCAACAACCGCTGGCCATTGTCAACTTGACGCTGATTGGTTTTTTTATAACGTATTGCGGCTTTCTCCTGATCTATGGGCCACTGTCCGACCGTTATGGCAGGCGTCCACCCTTACTCGCCGGTCTTGGCGTATATATCATCGCCAGTCTGCTTTGCGCGCTCGCAGATAATGTTTACCTGCTGATAATCGCCCGAATCCTTCAGGGCGCCGGTGCGGCAAGTGCGTCAGCCATTTCTTTTGCAATTTGCAAGGATCTCTTTGCGGGGAGCCTGCGGCAACGTATTTTCCTCCAGCTTGGCGTGATAGTGGCAGCTGCACCAATGCTTGCGCCCATTATTGGCAGCTGGATTATCGTTTCGCTTTCCTGGCAATGGGTGTTTGTGCTGCAGGCGATCATGGGTATGATAGCCGCGGTCGGGGTCTGGTATATGCGTGAATCCCTCGGCGAGCGCAGTACGGAAAAGCTGCGGCGGGTGTTCAGGAGTTATGCGCGGCTGGTTGGTAATAAACAGTTTTTTCTATTGGCCCTGGCTCTTGCTATTCTCGGAATTCCTTTTTTTGCCTTTATTGCTGTCTCTTCCGATATCTATATCAACCTCTTTGGCTATTCTGCACGGGAATATGGTTTCTTCTTTGCCGCTAATGCCTCGGCTTTTATGCTCGCACCGTTAGTGTTCTCCAGAACGGCCCGCCACCTGCCTCTTACCCTGCTGCTTCCCGTCAGCTATCTTGGCGTACTCTTGGCGTCTTTTTTACTGCTGTTTGCCGATATGTCCAATCCTTTCAGTCTGGCGGTGCCGATGTGGTTTCTCACGTTCTTTTTCGCCTTTGGCAGACCGCCGGGCAACAATCTTCTTCTGGAGCAGGTCGATGAGGATGTCGGCGCAGCAGCATCATTTATGGTGTTTGTTTTCTTTGTAACCGGCTCCTGCTCGATGTGGTTCATTTCTCTTGGCTGGCAGAATGCTGTGCAGGTTATTGGAGTGCTGGGTGTCTGTTCGGCAAGCCTTACCCTGGCAGGATGGTTCGCTATTAATCGCCTGCTTTCATTAAGAATCCCCTAGGCGCTGTGTTCGGCTCCGGCTGGAAGTTTGTCTCAACGGTGTTACCGCCTGATTTACGAGATTCGTAGGAACCGTAAAATCAGCTGGTGAGTGAACAACGCAATAATCCACGTTCTAATAGAGACTCAAGTGCCAAAAATCCATCGAAAGCTGTGTTATTTCAAAACGTGGCAATAGCAAACAATGCCTTACGACCGACATATCAATGGTGAGTGTGTTCAGTTTATTTACAACCACACGACTTTCGTATGATTAATTTTGTTTTGAGAACAACCTCACGATTTGAACGTGTCGGATCCTGAATCCTTTTGATGAGAAGTTCAGTGGCCGTTCGGCCAATCTCATAGGTGGGCTGATCAATTACCGTAATCGCCGGTTCAAGCAACTGGGCACAGGTCGTATCATCGAAACTGGCGAAAGCAATATCTCCTGGAATTTGTAATTTACACTCACGAATCGCCAGCAGGACACCTGAGGCCAACAGACTGTTGCTGGTAAGGAGGGCGTCTGGCCGGTCCTGCATCTCCAACAGCTTCATGGTTGTATTGAACCCATCTTCTTCTCGGGGGCTGGCGAACTTTATCAGGTCGGTAGCCGGCTTAATGTTGTGATCTTTTAAGGCTTGTATAAAACCCTCGTGCCGCTGACTGCCGGTGATGCTGTTGCCCCCGAAAACACCTCCTATTCGTCGATAACCATGCTCTATCAGATGGCTTGTGATGGCGTGGGCTGCCTGCACATTATCAATGAGAACATTATCGACCGCCAAATTTTTCGCCTGTCGGTCAATTATAACCGTCGGCATGTCAAGAGCAGGTATTTCTGAAAATTTTTCAATGGTCCGCCGAGTCGGAGATAAAATGACACCGGCGACATTTTCGTCCCGGAGAAGGTTCAGACATGATTCTTCTTTAACTGGATTCTCATCTGTATTGCACAGCATCACTATATAACCCTGCTCATAGGCCGCATCGTCAACCGCCCTGCTGACCCTTTGAAAAAATGGGTTTTCTATATCAGAAACGACTAAAGCAATAATTTTTGATGTGCTTGATCGCAGGTTTTGCGCAACACGATTTGGCCGATAATTCAGCTCTTTCACTACTTTTAATACGTGTTTTTGGATTTCAGGTCGCACGTGGGGTTTGTTTGCCAAGACCCGTGACACTGTCGCTGTTGATACACCCGCTGCTTCGGCGACATCTTTAATTTTAACCATGAGAATGTTACTTTCCTTGTTTGGTTGGTAGTTACGCTTATTAATACAGTGTAAACGTTTACAGTATATTAGTCAAATTCATTTTGGTAACAGTCGTTATTGCACAGAAAAACAAGCTCTCTTTCCACTATCTGGCAGTCATTTTTCGTTTTGTATCTCATTGAAATGGTCGATAATATGTATATATATCATATTGATAATATATGTAAAATTTAACCCAAATATAATGATCGAAGGGTCGACCCATCGAAGAAAGAAGGATCTAAACTTTGCAAGCCAATAGATGTTCATGTTTCTTTAGTCTCTGCTTATGGCCGATACCTCTTACAATGTAATATGTAAACGTTTACCATCAAAAATGGCGAACAAAACGAGTTTTGGGGAGAATTTTTAAACAATCACAAAAATATTATAAAAATAAATTACTATAATAACAATAATATGAAAAGTTTTTTTGTAAAATGAGAATTTGTGTCAAAAAAAGAATAAAAACGTTTGACACATATCATGTAAACGATTACATTTAATCCGAGATTGTAGCGGGTCCGTTTTTTAAACTGAAAGAGGCCAGTTCGAATTACCCTCAGCAGGTAAAGCGCTTGGCCAACCCACACTAACCCATTTTAAAAAGGAAGCCTTGAAATGAAAGAGACAATTCAAAGATTTGGCGGCTCCTGGTCGGGATGACCACCCCCCCTATTGGTGCTTTTATCACCTGGGGTTTGATTGTGGATCATTTAATAACCATGTAACTGGGAGGTATGTTTATGTCCGGTAGTACTTTGAAAGTAGGTGTCCAGTCATTTGGACGGTTCTTAAGTGGTATGGTAATGCCCAACATTGGCGCATTTATCGCCTGGGGATTGCTTACTGCGTTATTTATACCAGCCGGTTGGCTGCCTAATGAAAAATTAGCAGCACTGGTTGGCCCTATTATTACGTACTTGCTGCCGCTTTTGATCGGTTATACCGGTGGTAAGATGGTTGGTGGTGACCGTGGTGCCGTAGCAGGAGCCGTTACCACGATGGGGGTCATCGTCGGTAGTGGTATTCCGATGTTCATGGGGGCCATGATTGCTGGTCCACTGGGAGGTCTGGCAGTAACGAGATTTGACCAGAAGGTGCACGGTAAAATCAAACCTGGATTTGAAATGCTGGTCAACAATTTCTCTCTTGGCATTATCTCCATGGTGGCAGCCTTAATAGCCTACTTAGTCATTGGCCCGCTCGTTTCTGCACTTACCAAGGTACTGGCGTCGGGTGTGGCTTGGATTGTGGAGATGTCACTCTTGCCCCTGGTGTCAATCATTGTCGAACCTGCAAAAATTCTGTTTTTAAATAATGCCATAAACCATGGTGTTTTCACACCTTTAGGCGCAGAACAGTCAGCTAAGCTCGGAGCTTCCATTTATTACATGATTGAAACCAATCCAGGCCCTGGTCTGGGGGTTCTCCTCGCTTATATGGTGGCGGGTAAAGGTACGGCACAAAAGTCAGCCTACGGCGCGGCTATCATTCATTTCTTTGGTGGTATCCATGAAATATATTTCCCCTATATTTTAATGAAGCCAAGATTGATTGCTGCCGTGATCGCCGGCGGCATGGCGGGTGTTGGTTTTAACATGGTCACGGGTAATGCCCTGGTTGGTCCTCCATCACCTGGTTCCGTTTTTGCCTTGACCCTGATGTCCACAAAGGGAATGGGTATTGTCTTAACCCTCAGTTCCATTGCTGTTTCTACTCTCGCTTCATTTCTCATTGGCGCAGTAATCATTCGCAGTGACGCGTCGGAAAGTGATGACCTGGAAGCCGCCACAGCTGCTGTTGCCGCAAGTAAGGCTGCTTCAAAAGGTCAGACGGCCCCTATTGCGGCAGGAAGTGTTCGATCAATTATTGTGGCTTGTGATGCCGGCATGGGATCTTCAGCTATGGGAGCAACGGTATTGCGTGGCAAAATTAAAGCTGCCGGCCTCAATATTGAGGTTACCAACGCTGCCATTAATGATCTGGAAGATGCGGATATCGTCATAACCCAGAATGAATTGACTGATCGCGCTCGGAAGAAATTGCCAAGTGCCCAGCATTTCAGCATTGATAACTTTATGGACGATGGCTTCTATGATGAGCTGGTAGCCAGGATCACCCAAAAACCCGAAAGAGCTGAGGAGGTTGTTCAGGCACCCCCGCCGCAGGATAACAAGGCTGCTGCGGAAAATATCCTGACAGTCAGTCCGGAACAAATTTTATTAAATGCCCAGGTAGCAAATAAAGAGGATGTACTTAAACTGATTGCTCAAAACTTATCTTCTTTGGGTCTCGTCAGCGGAGACTATCTGGATCCCTTGGTCGAGCGTGAGAAAAAGGTCAGCACCTATCTTGTTAATGGCGTCGCTATCCCGCACGGTGTCAATGAAGCAAAGGAGCAGGTTTTAGAAACCGGGGTTTTTATAGTGCAGGCACCTGGGGGTGTCGTCTGGAATGAAAAGGGCGATGTGGCCCGTTTGATCGTCGGTATTGCAGCAAAAGGCAAAGATCATTTGAGCCTGCTTGAGCGCTTGACAAATGTGGTCATGGATGAGGCGGTAGCCGAACAACTTGCAACCACAACCAATAAAAATGATATCCTGGATGCGCTGAATGCAGAGAAGCAGGCTGTGCCGGTACAACTGGATGATTATTCCGTCGTCACCGAGACACAGGTTGTTGATGTTCAGGGCATGCATGCCCGCCCCGCCAGCTTGATTGCAGAACAGGCGGTAAAATTTTCAGGAACAGATATCCGCATTCGCAATGATAAGAGGACAGCAACGGCTAAATCCATGGCATCCCTTTTGTCCATGGGTGCGAGTCAAGGCGATGTTCTGACAATTTCCGCGGAAGGGCCGGAGGCGGAAAAGGCCGTTCAATTTCTGGCGGCAATGATTCGTGAGGGGCTGGACAATGATGAGGAACTTTCTACTGCAACCTATAATCCTCTGACCGTTTTATCAGCTCTGCCCGATGTTCAGTGTCGTTTAACTCTAAAAGGTTCCGCCGCATCACCTGGTATTACGATGGCACCTGCATTTCGATTGCAGGCGGGGAAGATGAGATATGAGGAGGAGGCACAAGATCCCAAAGCGGAAGCCAAACTTTTTAGCACTGCCCTGACCGAGGCCGCCCTGCAACTGGACAAACTGAAAGCCAACCTGCAAAGCAGGGCTCCAAATGAAGCCGCCATTTTGCATGCTCAGAAGCAATTGCTGCAGGATGAACTGGTGTTAACCGACAGTGAAAAGTTCATTGTCAATGGGAAGACTGCCGCCTGGTCTTTTCATCAAGCTATTGAAAAGCAGGTTGGGTCACTCAAAACAGTTGACAACGAGCGGCTGAGGGCAAGGATTGCTGATCTCATTGATGTCCGTGATCGGGTAGTGGCTTTGATGGTGCCCGCTGTTTCAGCAGTTACTTATCCGCAAACTGATTTCATTTTAATGGCAAAAGATCTAACGCCCTCTCAAACAGCCGGATTGTATGGTCTGAAAGTTCGCGGCATCTGTACAGAGCTTGGCGGTCCCAACAGTCATATGGCGATTCTTGCCCGAGCCCTGGGAATTCCAGCAGTGGTTGGCCTGGGTGATGGAGAGCTGAAGAACATTGAGAATGGTGAATTGATTATTGTCGATCCGCAGGCATCGTCCATATACATTGATCCGGATGAAGCAACGCAGAAAAATGGACTGAAATGGATTGAGCAGTGGGAACAGATCCGCACAGCAGAAGATGCCCAAAGACATAAGGCCGCTGAAACGCTGGATGGTCGGCGCATCGATGTCGTATGTAACATCGCCAAACCGGAAGACGCGAAACTTGTTTTAGACGATGGCGGTGAAGGTGTGGGCTTGTTGAGGACTGAGTTTCTTTTTGAGTCTTCAACCACAGAACCACCCATTGAGAAGCAATGCGATGCCTTAAAAGCCATCATCAAAGAACTTGGCAGTCGTCAGTTGGTCGTGCGTACGGCGGATATTGGCGGAGACAAGCCAGTGTCCTGGCTGCATATGCCTCATGAAGATAACCCATTCCTGGGTGTGCGGGGGATTCGTCTGTCGTTTAAATATGAAGACATCTTCAGACGCCAACTGGAAGCCATTTACCAAACGGCAATCTGGCAGCAAGAGACAACCGGCTCGACCGGACTGCACATTATGTTTCCTATGATCGGTAGAATGTCGGAGTGGAGAAAAGCGCGAGATATTGCTGAGAGAGTTCGCTTGCAGGTA
>CBDTUM010000083.1:0-18586 GCA_965363495.1 uncultured Desulfopila sp. | reverse complement strand
GCTCAAGCAGGTCGATCAGCTATACACTTGTATGCTGGGCGGACTGATCGTGCACTGATGGGGTGCTGCTGAACAGTTACATCAACTCCGTATCTCAGTCAGCAATGTTTTCCAGCACCATCGCCATTCCCTGACCACCGCCAATGCACAGAGAGGCCAGTCCCAGAGCATGATTATTCCTTTTCATCTGGTGCATCAGCGTGACCAGGATACGGGCACCGGTACAGCCGATAGGATGACCGAGAGAGATGCCACTGCCCAGTGCATTGGTCTTTTCGATATCGCAACCGAGTTCGCGTATGCAGGCAATGGCCTGGGAGGCAAAGGCTTCATTGAGTTCGATACTGTCAAAGTCATTGATGCTCAGTTTGTGTTTGGCCATGATTTTGCGTACTGCTGGTATCGGCCCTAAGCCCATATATGCAGGATCTAGTCCGGCTGAGGAATGGGCCTTGATGCGCACCAACGGTTTCAAGCCAAGTTCACGGGCCTTGTCGGCTGACATAATAAGCAGGGCGGCGGCCGCATCATTGAGGCCGGATGCATTGCCAGCAGTTACAGTGCCATCTTTTTTAAAGGCGGGACGCAGTTTGGCCATTTTCTCCACACTGGTTTCCATGGGGCGCTCATCGATGGCAAAACTGATTGGATCGCCTTTACGCTGTGGGATCGATACCGGTACAATCTCTTTCGTAAAGAGGCCTTTACCAATGGCCGCGATGGCCCGTTGATGGCTAAGAGCACCGATTTCATCCTGCTCCTGACGCGAGATGCCATATTTTGCGGCGATGTTTTCTGCGGTCATGCCCATATGGTAGTCATAAAAGATTTCATGCAGGCCATCGAAGACCATCAAATCGACCATCTGTGCATCACCCATCCGCTGGCCCCAGCGGGCTGCCGGCAGACTGTATGGCACGAGGCTCATATTTTCCATGCCTCCGGCCAGGATAATATCGGCATCGTCGCAACGGATTGCCTGGACCGCGAGAGCAACAGCTTCCATGCCCGAGGCACAGAGTTTGTTGATGGAGGTGGCACTGGCTTCCTTGGGGATACCCGCTTTGATCATTGCCTGGCGGGCGACATTCTGGCCCTGGCCGGCACCAATAACATTGCCCATGATGACCTGGTCAATCTCCACCGGCTGAGAAGAGCTGTCATAGTCGTAATATCTGCTCTCCAGTTCAATTTGTCCAGCATCCCGGATTTTGTCTGCAGCAAATTTGATACACTCTGCACTGGCAACAGGACGCAAACCTGCTGCTTGCAGAGTTCCTTTCAAGACCCTGGCGCCCAAATCGACGACTGGGGTGGATTTTAAGGTTCCTCCATAACTACCGATTGCCGTTCTGCTGCCGTTAACTATCACTACCTCTTTCATGCCTGTATCCTCCGTGCAGTATATTTTCTTTAAACTGATAATCTTGTGAAAACCTAAAATAATGAAGGGCTGCTTAAAAAGCTTCCTATGCAAACGATGCGTAAGGTCTTTCTAGTATTTCGACGTATTTTCGCATGTCCAAATACTAGAAAATAAAACGCCTGCAGGAAGAGCCCTTGGGGTACAACGAAGCAGATGAAGATATTTCTGCAATGTGGGTTGTCTTTACAACAACATTATCCTTTGGAGCCTAGACGCAAGCCTCCATGGATGAATACGGTCTCTCCGGCCATTGCCTCGTTTTTATAGAGTTCGGCAACCAGCGAAATAACCTCTTCCGGCTCAATGAGTCTGCCGATAGGGACCTGGTCAATAATTTTACCGAGAATCTTCTCGTCGATGTTTTTAACCATCGGCGTTCCTACATAGCCGGGAGCTACGGCCATACAACGAATTTTATCGGCAAGATTACGCCTGAAGAACTCAGCTGTCAGGACCTTCGGTATGACCGACATGGCTGCTTTTGAAGAAGAATAATTGATCTGGCCAGCGGTTCCCAGGGATCCTGTTGATGATACCAGGCAGATTAAGCCCTTGCAGTCTTGATTTATCATCTGCTCCACACACTCCCGCACGGTGAGAAATACGCCGGTCAGGTTGATATCGATAACGCGTTGAAACAAATCAAGGGACATCTTACCGGTAACCTTTCCTGTCTGCCGATCCGTTTTGAACATCATGGCATCACCCGTTATGCCGGCAAAAGGTGCCACCAGGTTAATTGCGCCAAATTTTTCGATAGCGTACTGCGCCAGCTTAGAGCAATCTTCTTCTTTCGTCACGTTGCAAACAATAGAGGCTATTTCGCTACTGATTGTTTGCAGCTCTTTTTCGGCTGCATGTAGTGCCTCTTCCTGGATATCGGCGATAACCACTTTGCCGCCCTCTTTCAGCCAGTATTCAGCCAGTGTCCTGCCAATTCCACCACTGCCACCGGTGATGACGGCGACGGATCCTTTTATTTTTAACATTATTTTTCTCCTTTTTTAGTTTCGTGAAAAAAATCGAGTTGTTATTTGCAGAAATGCACCGAGTAAATAGCCTACCCTGGGCGCGACTTCGCAAACTCTACGCCAATCGTTACGTTTTAGCACCACCTGCTCCGTGTCTGCACACGTATTGTCTTCCTGAAGGTTCACGCCGCAGGGCAGAGTGGCAGCAGAATTGATAAAAATATACGGTATTTTCAGCATACATGCCACTCTGGCAAGATGAACCGGTCCCCGATAGTTTACCTCGAAAGCCAGTTGACCATCAGAGCCAAGGTTGGCCATGGAGGCGTTAGTGATGAAGTCGGGTCTAATTTGACTGAGATAGCTGCGAATGTCATTCTCCGCGCGGGCGGAGAGTGTTTTGCTCCCATCCTTGTTCACTCTGGTGCAGTGTTATACTTCCTCTTCGTCCTTGTTAGTCTCGCGTATAGTCACATTTGTGCCAAAAGGCGGCTGGACGCAGCGGCATTTGTACAGTATCTCCATCTGCAACAGGGCGCTGTCGATGGCCTCCTCTTCCTCGAAGGTACTGCGGTGTTCGTTTTTGCCCTGCTCTTTTGTCTTATCCATACTACACCCTCTATTTATTGATGGCTCCGTCAAAAAAACACCTCGTTGCTAAGCCACCGTGAAATAGTACTCTTTGACTTTTCCGTTAGTCAGCACCTTTTGTTCTCTGTAAGTAAAATGTGGAATAAAGAGTACGAATTTAAAAATGAGTTATCAACCCTTATTTTCATCTGGAAATAAATGATAAGAACGCTGTAAAAAGCACAGGATCAATTCCGGCGCTTTCCGGAGACAACAAAGAGTGGATCGGACCAATAGATTCGGTCGCTATGTTGATCTTCGGCAGGCCGTGGATAGCCACGTATCGATTCTGTGTGCAAATGATCGAAGCTTTTTTCGTGCAGAAAATATTTTAAAATAAGACCCTGTCTCTCGAATGGATGCAAATCAGCCCATGGCGTAATTTGTTTGCCGGGAAACCATCGATCCGACGTTATCACCACGAAAATCCCTCCTGGACGAAGAATTCGGGCAACCTCCGCCATGACTTCACGAGGCCGAACAAGGTACTCGATGGAAACCGTACAGATAACAGCATCGAAGTGGTGGTCGCTAAAGGGGAGGAATGGCTGCGTATTTAAGTCATGGACGAGAGAGCATGATAATTGCTTATTGTGTTCCAGTTCCTCCTTGTTGAGGCCCACGCCGGTAAGCTGACAATTATTTAAAGTAACGGGAAGATGTGATTCCCAACTGCTCATCAGATCGAGAACTGTAAGCTTCGGTGCCAGCAGCCGTCCGTATATTGCCCGGACATGGGCCCGTGCGGTGCTGTCAAGATGATGAACAAGTCTTGGTGATCGATAAAATTCGCTATCATCTTCCTCATTGCTTCTCGCCAGTGGATAGGATGCATAGGGAGTTATCGCACATCTCGCGTCAGGTACCTGCATGCCCGGACCGTTGATTGTCAATAGCTCCGCAATATCATTGGATGCACCACCGCGTTGTGTGGCAGTAGCCATAGAATGAATCATCGATGTCTCAATTGCCAGCGGAAACCTGGCCAGAGGATGATTGGTGTCGGCAACCAGGCTCTTGGCAGATGCCTCTATTAACCGGAATGGGGTGGCATTGTCCGGGAACGAATGCAGTGCTTTCCAGGCATAACTTTGCGGATAAAAATTTCCGAGTTCCAGGCGTTTCACTTCTCTGGTGTTTGTGCCGCCAAAATTTTTTTTGGAGAACTCGATAACTTTTTTCTCAGTATATTCGGGCACCAGGACCCCCGCTTCAAAAGCTTCCCGGCAAGTATCTCCCGGCAAAAGATCAGCGATATTCTGCTGCAGGCTGCCCGGAAAAAAATCACGCCAAAAATCGATCTTTTCTGTATACCACCTCTCATTGTGCCGAGCATACTGGCTCTGCCATTGAAGAGATAATTCTACTATCGCCCGCTTTGCCGTTTTTTCTGTTTTTTTCATATAAAATTATAGTGTTAAGATGATCACTATCCTCCGTCAATGGATTCACCTCTCTTGATTGTATTAAGTTACCTCCAGACACATCCGGTTTCAATAGTAAGAAATCTCTAGAGTAATAATAGTAATAGCCCTTATTGCTGCTACAATATTCCGGCTACGTAGCAGATTTTTTATTCATCTCTTAAGGGCAATAAGACTGCGACAATGTAGTAGTATTAACTATCAATGATCGCTATTTATGCTATTGTTGCTGGACTTGTTTCTGTTCTTATATTCTTTACGGAAGAAGGATGAATATATCCAAAAGTGGTACATCCAGCTTGAAATGGGTTTCGTACCAGTCGTGAGCCATTTGGCTTAAAATCGACCAGTAAATTATGGGAGCATAATGCCCAAAGACATAGCTATAATTGGATCGGGTATAGCAGGACTCACCTGTGCACATACCCTTGCCCCGCACCACAATATCAGCGTCTATGAGGCCAATGATTATATTGGGGGCCACACCCATACGGTCAAAGTTGAAAAGGATGGCGAAATCTCTGATATCGATACCGGTTTTATCGTCTTCAATGATCGTACATATCCTAATTTTATCGAACTGATCGAGCGTCTGGGAGTAAAATATCAGCCGACCGAAATGAGTTTTTCGGTGAAAAATGACCGCCTGGATCTTGAGTACAACGGCAACAATCTCAACACTCTTTTTGCCCAGCGCAGCAATTTGGTCCGTCCCCGGTTCTGGTCCATGGTCAAAGATATTGTCCGGTTTAATAAACAGGTGCGCAATGCTGCCAATGAAAACGGTACACTTACTATTGGTCAATTTCTGCAAGAAAACAGTTACTCAGCTTTATTCATAGAAAATTACCTGCTGCCGATCATTTCGGCGATCTGGTCAATGGGGCTTGAGAGTTGTATGGATTTTCCCCTGCAGTTTTTTGTCCGTTTCTTCGATAATCACGGGCTGCTCGATATAACCAACAGACCACAATGGTTTACTATTGAAGGTGGTTCCAGCAGTTATATTGAACCGTTGACGGCAGGATTTCGTGATCGTATCAGATTAAGTACTCCTGTTGTTAAAGTTGCAAGAGCAGACAAAAAAGTGCAGGTAAGCACCGCTCAGGATACCATTGTCTTCGATGAAGTCGTTTTTGCCTGTCATGGCAAGCAGGCTCTTTCACTGCTACAAGAGTCGTCTGCGGAAGAAAAATCTGTTCTCAGACAGTTTCAGACCTCCGCTAACGATGTTGTTGTGCATAGTGATATCTCTTTTCTCCCTAAAAGGAAACTGGCATGGGCCAGTTGGAACTACAATATGGTCGATAGTGCCAGAGTGCAGACAACACTTACCTACAATATGAATATATTGCAGTGCTTGTCCAAAAAAAACACCTATCTGGTGACACTCAATCAGGAAATCCCCGAGAAGCATGTTCTCCAGTGTTTTACCTACAACCATCCGGTCTACAATATCGCAGCTATACAGGCACAACAGCGGTGGGATGATATTTCAGGACACAACAACAGCCATTTCTGCGGGGCATATTGGTTTAACGGGTTTCATGAAGACGGCGTCAAGAGTGCTCTTAGGGTTTGTGCTGTAATAGGAGCACGATCATGAAACCGGCCCTCTATGTGGGCACCATCGCCCATAAACGACAGATACCGATAGAGCACCGTTTCCAGTACAGGTTTTTTATGTGGTTTCTCAATCTTGACGAGCTGGATTCCCTGCCATCGCTGACCCCTTGGTTCTCGAGCAGCAGATGGGCGCTCAGTCGTTTTCATCGCCCCGATTATTACGGCGATCCTGCAGTGCCGTTAGCCGATGCAATACGAACCAGGATGGAGCAGCTCACAGGCCGACCAGTCACAGGACAGGTGTGTGGGCTCTTAAATATGCGAACCCTCGGGCTCTACTTTAGTCCGGTAAATTTTTACTACGGTTATGACGGCAGCGGCACATTGACCCATTTCCTGGCTGAAGTGTCTAATATTCCCTGGAATGAGCGCCATCAGTATGCCCACTATGTTGCCGACAATGGGCTTAATCCTGAGAATGCAAAACAATTTCGCGTATCGCCTTTTAATTCGATTAACCAGCACTATAGCTGGAAGCTCAAAGTTCCGGATGAAATCCTCACAGTACAACTTGGCGTTGATGACGAGCGGGGCAGCATCTTCCAGGCGTTGCTCAAACTGAAAAGACACGCTTTTACCAGGAGCTCTGTCACGAGACAACTGCTGAGAAAACCGGCCATGACTCTATACATGGTTGCAGGAATTTACTGGCAGGCCTTTAAACTCTATAGAAAAGGGGTGCCTTATGTTCCTTACGAGAAGGAGATGACATGAATAATAGTACAACCGCCGCACGATGCGAGACTTCAGCAACAAAGAAATATCTTCCTGTTAGCTGGTCAAGATTTCTTATCCTAAAAATGTTGACAGGACTGCAGCATGGGCAGATTGTCCTCCACGAAGGCCATAAAAGATGGGTCTTTGGCAATGGTGGACCGCTGCGTGCAAATATTACGGTGAACAACAAAAGCTTTTACCGCAAGGTCCTTTTGGGCGGCTCTATTGGCGGCGGCGAAGCCTATGTTGATGGAATCTGGAAAGTAGACGATCTGACGGCTCTGGTGCGGATTCTGGTGCTCAATATGGCCTTTTTAGATCGAATGGAACGGGGTTTTGCCTGGTTGCTCCGGCCGGTGGATCTGTTGCGCCACGCTCTGAACGGTAACAGTAAAAACCGATCAAAACGCAATATCCTGGCCCATTATGATCTTGGCAATGAGATGTACGCTGCTTTTCTCGACCCGACCATGATGTACAGCTCGGCAATATATCCCAAAGATGATAGTAGTCTTGAAGAAGCCTCGATCTATAAACTGGCCACCATTTGTCGAAAACTTGATCTGCAGCCTACGGATCGGGTCATCGAGATCGGTACCGGTTGGGGCGGCTTTGCCATCTATGCGGCAAAGAATTATGGTTGTCATGTAACGACCACCACTATTTCAGATGCGCAGTACCAGGAGGCCGTAAAACGAGTCAAGGAGGCTGGTCTGACTGACAAGATAACTTTACTGCGCAGTGATTACCGGGATCTGACGGGACAGTACGATAAACTGGTCAGCATCGAAATGATAGAGGCCGTCGGCCATCGATTTTTACCGGTTTTCTTTGCAAAATGCGGCGATTTGCTCAAGCCGGACGGGAAAATGCTGCTGCAGGCCATAACCATCACCGACCAGAAGTATAAACAATACGCCGGTACGGTTGATTTCATCCAGCGATATATTTTCCCCGGCGGTTGTCTGCCGTCAAACACGAGGATGCTGCAGCTGATCGCTGAAAAAACCGACATGGTCGTTCGGCAGTTAGATGATTTTGGCTTTGATTACGCCCGGACCCTGAGTGATTGGCGGAGTCGTTTTAATGAATCGTTTGCCGGCCTGCGCAGTAAAGGCTATGACGAGACCTTCAGGCGACTCTGGGAGTATTATTTATGCTATTGCGAGGGTGGTTTTCTGGAAAGATCGATAAGTGTTGTTCATGTTGTTGCATCCCGTCCGGGCAATCGACAGAGATAGTATATGAAAATATTCATCAATGTCCTTTTATATCAGCTCATCTGGTTTCTTTGCGTTCTCGGTGGCAATATAGGAGCGATGGCGGCATTGCCTTTGCTGCTCCTCCATCTTGCTCTCACCCGCAGCAGAGGCGCAGATCTTAAAATAATGGGCATGATGCTCTTTCTCGGCTTGCTTGTTGACGGTATCCTGCAGCAGATCGGGTTCTTCATATTTACCAATCCCGGATTTCCCATTCCACTCTGGCTCATAGTTATCTGGCTCGGCCTGGCTATCACGCCGCACCATAGCCTGGCTTGGCTGAAAACCCGACCTGTACTCTCGGCGGTATTTGGTGCAGTGGGCGGGCCTGTTGCCTACTGGGCCGGTGCACGGCTGGGGGCGGCTTCTTTCGAGTGGCCACTGCCGCAGGCACTGGCTTTTTTATCCGTCATCTGGGCCTTTATCTGGAGCCTGGTCATGTATTGCAGTGTGCTTTTTACGGCGGATGGCATAGAAAAAGATTGTCATTTTGCTCGAGAAAAAAACAGCGATGAGTAGGGAATATGGCATTAATCCGAAAAGGCTCCTTGCTGCTGCGATAGTAAGAGGAGCAACGGGTTCCGGTTTGGCCTGTACAAGAGAAGACCGTTCTTGCAGGATGTTCAATAATTTCTTTGCTGACACCTTGCTGAGAAGGTTATTCCATGGAGTATTTTCTAGAGTGAGCATTGCTTTGGTATTCTGAAATGGGCCGGGCAGATTGCCAAAGAGCTTGCTGAAACTTGCACATTCCGCTTCAGAAAAGGCCGATGCACTCTTTATGTCGAGAAGAGTAGCAGATTGCTGGCCTAATTAGGCATAGACGAGGCCTCGTAGCGGATGAGCTCTGCCTCGATTGTGATTGACAATGTCGGCTGTTCTTGCACATTTATGCCTTCATTGCCGGAAACGGATTTTTTTATGGTCCTGTTATTCACGTATCAGGCACAAAGCTTGATGAAGTTGCTGTGGGGCATCCAATTTATGGCCTTGTAATTACATTTTTAATTCATATAATCTTGATGTACCTATCTATTGACTGCCGTCAATCAACCCACTTATAGGACATATAATATGATACAATTAAAACCCCTGAAACCAGAGGCAACTGCAGCAGCGCTTGAGAAAGCCAAACGTTATCGTCTCCTCAACGAACCAGATGAAGCAGAGAGTATCTGCCTTGATATCCTGGCTGGGCAGCCCGGTCACCAAGAGGCTCTCATCACCTTATTGCTGGCATTAACCGACAAATTCCGATATTCAGGAATTACTCCGGCTTTTGAGCAGGCACAGGAAGTGATAGATCAACTCGATGGCTCCTACAGCAAGGCATATTACCATGGAGTTATTTTTGAACGGCGGGCAAAGTTTCAGCTCCATCAGGACAGTCCCGGAGCTGGAGTCGCCGCGTATGACTGGTTTGTTAAGGCCATGGCAGCTTTTGAGGAAGCACTTGCCGCTGATGACCCTAAAAGTCAGGAAGCCATACTTCGCTGGAATTCCTGTGCCCGGATCCTGAACAGCCGGCCTGACGTGAAAGCAGACGATTCGAGCGAGGGCGAAATGTTGCTCGACACATTTGAAACGCCACACTAAAACCGGCCCTTGCTGTCGGGAAGGAAACCGTAATTTTAGTTAATTTCGCATTAAACCCAATTTCAAGATGGCTCAGTAGATAAGCGTAGACTTTCGATAAGCTTCTTTTGCAAATGAGGCGTAATAATTTCTATCATTTCAACGTACTAAGGTACGGCGAAATGATAGAAAATTGCACATCAAGGACACCTCCTATGGGCGAATAATGGAGTAGGAGGATGCTGTCCTTTTGGGAATTTTTACGACACCATCATTTGTTAACCTTCTTCAACTCCTTAATCATCTGTTTGGTCTGGTTGATACGCTTGGTAATGAGAATTGAGCGGGGACAACACTGGGTGCATTTAAAGTGATTATCACAGGCCCATACCCCATCTGACGTGTGGACCATTTGTAGTCGTTCGTTTTTGGCACGATCCCGGGAATCGGCAATGAACCGAAAGGCCTGAACGCAGGCTGCAGGACCAATGTAATCAGGTTTCGTATCCAGAATAGGGCACGACGAATAGCAAGCTCCGCAGAGGATGCAGTTGGTGGTATCGTCGAACACCAAGCGTTCTTCCGGCGATTGCAATCTTTCCTGCCTGTCCATCTTTTCATCATTCATAAGAAAAGGCTGTACTGAACGATATTTTTTAAAAAAATCGTCCTGGTTGACAATCAGGTCACGCAGAACCGGCAGGTGCTGGAGTGGTTCCACCGTCACCATATCGCCTTCCTTTTTAGCCACATCCTTTACCAGAGTTTTACAGGCCAGCCCATCTTTGCCATTAATTCGCATGGCGTCTGATCCACACACCCCATGAGCGCAGCTTTTACGAAATCCCAAACTGCCATCCTGGAACCGCTTGATCTGCATAAGGGCATCGAGTAATCGTTCGTTTGGCTGTACATCTACTTTATATTCCTGCACATACGGCTCTTTATCAGTGTCAGGATTATAGCGTTTTATTTTGAGGATAATATTCATGTGAGGCTCCTGTAGCTCAATAAGTACGGGGTTTTGGTTCCCAGATTGAGGTGTCGACCTTTTTATAGTCAAGTCGTACCGTATCGCCGTCCAGATAGGCCAGGGAATGTTTTAGCCAGTTTGCATCGTCTCGCTCGGCAAAGTCTTCACGACTGTGTGCCCCCCGGCTTTCCTGGCGCTGCAGTGCTGCCGCTGTGGTTATCAGCGAAAGATCGAGGAGATTGCCAAGTTCGATGACCTCCAGCAGATCGGTATTAAAACTCTTGCTGGTGTCCTGCACACGGACCTCATGATAGCGCTTGCGAAGAGCCTGGATTTCATCCACGGCTGCCTGCATTTGCTGTTCATTACGATAAATGCCGACTTTTTCCATCATTGTGGTCTGCATCTCCTCGGTAATGTGGCCGCCATGGGGGCCTGAGGAGCCATCGGTGACACGGTCAATCCATTGTCGCGCATCGCTGGCTGCGGAGTCATCGACTTCTACATCCTTTGCATTTTTGATATATTCGGCGATATGCTGGCCGGCGCGCCGGCCAAAAACAACCAGGTCGAGCAGACTGTTGGTGCCCAGGCGGTTCGCGCCATGGACTGACACACAGGCACATTCGCCAGCGGCATATAATCCATGGACAATGGTATTGTCGGCATCTTTAAGCACCCGGCCATGCATATCGGTGGGGATTCCGCCCATGGCATAGTGGGCTGTCGGGAGTACCGGAATAGGGGATTCTGCCGGATCAATGCCGAGATACGTCTTGCAGAAATCGGTAATATCGGGAAGTTTTTTCTTCAGGACCTCTTTGCCCAGATGGGTCGCGTCCAGATGGACATAATCATCTATTTTGCTATCGCCACGAATACCCATCCCGGCGCGTATCTCTGTTTGAATCGATCGGGAAACAATATCACGGGGAGCCAGATCAAGCAGCTTCGGCGAATATCGTTCCATAAAACGCTCACCTTTGCGATTGCGCAGGATACCTCCCTCGCCCCTGACGGCCTCCGAGATGAGAATTCCCAGTCCCATAATACCGGTTGGATGGAACTGAAAAAATTCCATATCCTCAAGAGGAATGCCGCGCCGTGCACATACTGCCGGACCGTCACCGGTGTTGGCATAGGCATTGGACGTGATCTTGAACATCCGGCCGAAGCCGCCGGTGGCAAAGAGCACCGCTTTTGCGGCAAATATATGCAGTTCCCCGGTTGCAAGCTCGACAACAACCACGCCTTGGCAGTTATTGTCCTTAAGAATCACATCGACGACCTGGTACTCATCAAAAAAAGACACCTTATTTTTTATGCACTGCTGATACAGGGTCTGCAGGATCATATGGCCGGTTCTGTCTGCTGCATAACAAGCCCGGTGCACGGGGCCTTCGCCGAAGTTGCGGGTATGGCCGCCAAAACGCCTCTGGTCAATGCGCCCATCTTTGGTGCGATTGAACGGCAAGCCTCGGTTTTCCAGGTCATAGACTGCCTGAATTGCCTCCTCCGCCAGAGTCTGCGCCGCTTGCTGATCAACAAGGTAATCGCCACCTTTGACCGTATCAAAAGCGTGCCATTCGGGCTTGTCTTCTTCGACATTTCCCAGCGCCGCACTGATGCCACCCTGGGCGGCACCGGTATGACTCCGCACCGGGTGGAGTTTAGACAAAACCGCCGTCCTGGAATTTTGACTGGCTTCAAGCGCGGCATAGAGGCCGGCACCACCTGAACCGACAATAACCGTATCAAATTGATGTATCACCTTTACCTCCCTAAAATTAAATCGAATGAAAAGAACAGCACAGTTGCACTGCATTAACTAAGGTTGCAAAATAGCTCTCTGAACTTTAAAAAGTAAGGGACTTGTATAACATCAACACATGAGGATCTGCTCGCAGAAAGGATTTGTCTCCTTGTGCTCCAATAAACGTACAGAGCAGCGGTTCAGTCTTCATAGAGTTCAGGCGGTCTCCTCTCGGGAACTACCTCGCGCTGCATCTTGCCGGTATACCAGTCTGCTGAGACATAGAGCGAGCAGAAGCAGCTGCCATATTCCGCAACATCCGGTTCACGATATACGCAGGGGCAAATGATATCACGATCATTATCGCGTACACCGGAGGCAAGTCGGCAGGGACAAGCCATATAGCCATAGCGCTTTTTATTGGTGAGAAGGCTGCGCAGCAGCTCAAAGACTTTTTCTTTGTCGCCATTCAAGTAATAGCCTTTGGGCTCGTTGACTTTCTTGAGCATGTCGTAAAGCTCATCCACTTCGGTATGAATGCCTATTTTTTCTTTTATTTCCTGAACCTTGTAGCCAACGATAGCCTCATCATCAATAACTACCGTAGGGAAGGAGCATTGTGGATTAACTTTCCTGAGTTCCTTAAGAACTTTTTTCTTATCTTCAGCGGAAAGTTCGTCGGCTTGTATGCAAGTATGGGAGATTGCAAGGTCGTCGAACATTTTCTTAATGGCTTGACAGAAAGCGCAGGTAGTTAAGCTGTATAAGGTTATTTTTTTTGTTGTCATTTCAATATCTTTTAAGGGAATGATTGAGAGCATTGCCGAGTAAACACAGTTCGTCTGTACTCCAGACTACCATTCTAAGATGGGAAAATATTTCTGCAAGCTGTTTCAGGCAAACAGGATCAACACGAGTCAGGCTTGATTTCCTCTATTTGATATTTTAACACAGCACGGCAAGGCACCGGGATAAATGCATCATTTATGGTCAGAGAGGTAAACAACGGTAATTGCCCCTTATCAATGAGGGCCTGAGTATCTATACTGTAGCAGAAGAACGATAACGACGATGATTGGGCAAATTATATCAGGATAAAAGCCAGTTAGCATAAAACGGATACTTATTTTGAGCAGACAGGACCAACATGCAGCGACCAGAAATCGAGTATCAACGCAGGATTCACCTGATGACATGGTGCCGACGCCTAAGAAAATAAAGGCAAACTGCAGCATTGATCAAAAGCGTTATAAAGCCGTGCGCAAATTTTTTGTCGGATTGTTTGTGCATCTCATTTTCTGGGATATTATTTTAAATCGACCGGGCTTGCGTTGGCTTAGGAGAAAACCTACGCAACGTTGGCAGAAAATTAGTCGAAACTATCGCGAACTGGCAATCGAGATGGGTGGAGTGCTCATTAAGCTGGGTCAGTTCTTATCGGTTCGAGTCGATATTTTGCCCCGGGAGGTGACCAGTGAACTTGCCGGTTTACGGGATGAGATTCCAGCAGAGCAGCCTGCAGCCATTATCCGCCAGATCGAGGAGGATTTTGATCGGCCGATCAGTGCGCTCTTTGCATGGTTCTCGCCTGTGCCTGTCGGTGCGGCCTCGCTTGGTCAGGTGCATCTTGCTCGTCTTGCAGAAGATAATACAGAAGTAGCTGTCAAGGTGCTGCGGCCTGGCATTGATATTCTGGTTGAAACCGATCTGGCGGCGATCAGTCTGGCCATTGGCTGGCTGAAACGCTACCGGCGGATCAGCAGAAGAGTCGATCTGGACTGGTTGATAGACGAGTTCACCAGGGTCACCAGAGCAGAACTCGATTTTGTTGCTGAAGCCAAAAATGCGGAAAGGTTTGCCCAGGATTTTGTCGAGGATAAAGAGGTATACGTACCGCGTATTTATTGGGATTACAGTGCTGGCCGTACCTTGACCATGGAAAATGTCGGGTATATCAAGGTTGCCGACCAGGAGGAAATTGTTAGGACTGGCATCAACGCCGAAGATGTTGCGAAAAAGATTTACAATTTCTATCTCAAACAGATTTTTCAGACCCACTTCGTTCATGCCGACCCCCATCCCGGCAATATTTTCATCAAACCCTTGCCAACAGGAGCGGAGCGGCAGCAGGGCGTGACTGATTTTCGCCCCGGTGAGCTGGTTGCGTACCAGAAAAACCGTCCTTTTCAGGTGGTCTTCGTTGATTTTGGCATGATGACCGTGATTCCCAACCGGCTGCGCTCGGCACTTCGGGAATATGTTGTCGGGATAGCCACCCGTGACGCTTTTCGTGTCGTCCAGGCCTATGTGCAGGCGGAAACACTCCTTCCTGGAGCTGATCTAAAAAGACTGGAAGAGGCGCATCAGGCTTTGCTCAATCGTTTATGGGGTGCCAATGCCCGGCAGATGCAAGGGATTGTTAAGTCTGATGTCAGGGACTTGATGCAAGAATATCGTGATGTTATCTATGATGCCCCCTTTCAGTTCCAGGCGGATATGCTTTTTGCCGGCAGAGCAGTCGCCATTTTGTCCGGCATTGCAACGAGTCTCGATGCAACATTTGACCCGTGGCAGGAGATTATCCCCTTCGCCGAACGTCTCGCGGCTAGGGACCTGCAATTGAATTGGCGGGAATGGCTGAACAAATTTGTCAGCCTTGGCCAGGCCATCTATAGACTGCCAAAGAGTGTCGACGCAGTTTTTACAGAGGCACAGCGGGGCAATCTGACAATAAAGACGTCCTTTACGCCCGAAACTCGCAGTTTGTTTGTGCGACTTGAGAGATCGATCAGCAAACTGTCCTGGACGATCGCCTCAGTAGGGTTGCTCATCGGTGGCATTGTCGTGCGCAGAGACAGTCCGGACAGTTGGCTGTGGGTCGTTATGGTGGTGCTGGCATCAGTTATTTTTGCCTGGGGGATCTGGGGGAACCGGCAGAGATAATGCTCTCAAAAAGAGCTGAGTTATCACGGTGCTTTTCCGGCACTACTGACCACAGTCCGGGCCAGATTGTTGAAGACAAAATGATGCAAGGGTAGAACCAGATACCAGTACAATCGGCCCAGCACTCCGCGGGGCAGAAAATGGGCGGTCTGGACCAGTTGATCGGCTTGCACATCGAATTCCAGCCAGGCCTCGCCCGGTATTTTCATCTGGGCATAGAGGAGCAACCTTTTGCCGGGTTTGATATCGGCCACTTTCCAGAAGTCCAGCGCATCGCCGACGCGCAATTCGCCGCTTAAGCGTCTGCCGCGATTGAGTCCGTAGCCGCCGATCAGTTTGTCGATAATCCCCCGGATTCGCCAGAGATAATTGTATTTAAACCAACCATTGGGGCCGCCGATCGCACAGGCTGATTGAAAGACGTCCTGCTGAGCTTCACCATTGTCAAACGGAATCGTCCGGGTATCCCTTAAAATGGCCCCGGCAGGGTTGTCAAAATCTTTGATATCGCAGGCCTTTCCACTGCTGCTGTCACACCATCGACTGAGCACCTGGTTGTCTTCAAGCTCCTTTATGGCATCGGCAACGGACTGTTTGAACGAAAGTGGCTGTATCTCTGGATACAATTGTGCGGCGTTATCATTTTGCAGGATCGTTTCGCTTTTCAGGCCTTCAACCAGCGCGGCGGCAAGTGAATAGGGAAGGGGGGTAAAGAGAATCAACCAGTAAGAGGAGAGGCGGGGCGAGAGGACAGGAACAGGAATAAGATATCTTTTCAGACCCATAATTTCGGATGCCTGCTGCATCATTTCCTGAAAGCTAAGTTTTTCACTGCCAATATCGACAACCAGATTACCTGTATGCTGCAGTTCAGCCGATGCCTGCAGATAAGAAAGCACATCTTCGACACCGATGGGCTGGGTGTGGTTTCGTACCCAGCGGGGAGCTACCATTACCGGCAACTTCTGGCAGATATTCCGGATGATTTCAAAGCTCGCACTGCCGGAGCCGATAATCGCCCCGGCACGTATCCAGATCGTTTGAACCTGATCAGGCTTAGCCGATAGAATGTCTCCTGTCTCAATACGGCTTAATAGATGTTTGCTGGCGTCTTTGCGTACGCCGAGTCCTCCGAGGTAAATAATTCGCCGCACCCCGTTCTCAATGCACGCCTCTCGAAAATTCTCGGCGCTGACTCGATCCATATTCTCGAAATCATCCTTAGTCCCCATGGAATGGATCAGGTAAAATGCTGTATCAACGCCAGCAAGAGCATCCTGCAGGGCATCTTTATCAAAAGTGGATCCCTCCCTGATATCGACCTGGTCCGCAACGGAAACCTGAACCTTATTCTTGTTGCGAACGAAAATTCGGACATTCAGCGCAGAGGTCTGCAGCAGACGATGTTTTAATCGTCTGCCGATATATCCGGTTGCGCCGGTTATCAGGACAGTTTTGTCTGCCATAGTGTCAGGCTTAATCGTCTCGTTTTGTGTGGAGGGGTTCATTGTTATTTATCCAATGTATTGAAGAATTTTCCGGCCATTTCTACAGTTTATTCGAAGCTATTATAAGTCTATAACAAGTCTATATTCTATGCATCTCTTGATCAACTTCGCAAAGAGGTGAAGCTGTATTAATCTGTAAGCATGTGTTACCGTAGCATCAAGAGGTAATAAACAGCAGGAGAGTAATTGTTTTTACTACCAGTCTGCTTCCTCATTGTAATCCACATATTGGCATGAATAGACGAAACAGCGATATAGAACGAAGACGTCGGCCTCTGTCTGATGGAAGCAGGGGAGACGGTCCTGTCATATACTGGATGTCCCGGGACCAGAGAGTAAGTGATAACTGGGCACTTTTGTCGGCCCAGCAGGAGGCTATAATCCGCCGCAAAGGATTGCTGGTGGTCTTCTGTTTGATTGCCGATTATCCGGGAGCCACCTTGCCCCACTACCGGTTTATGCTCACGGGGCTTCTGGAAGTGCAGCAGAAACTCCATCAGTTGAATATTGGTTTTACACTACTTGAACAAAGCCCCGAACAGATACTGCCCGACTTTCTGCGTCGGATCGATGCCCATGCGCTGATCGGCGATTTCGATCCTCTCAGAATTAAACAGCGCTGGAAAGCCCAGCTTATAAACGGGCTGACAATCCCATATTATGAGGTGGACACGCATAATATTATTCCTGCCTGGATTGTTTCACCCAAAAAAGAGTATGCCGCATATACGCTTCGGCCGAAAATAAAAGGACTTCTAGAAAGTTATCTCACAGATATCCCGGCTCTCAAGTACCATCCTTTTGCCTGTGCTCCGGTTTCTATCGCCCTTGATGCCGACCGGACACCCGGTATGCATACCTGGCTGCAGGCAGGCGAATCTGCGGCAATGCAGGCGGCAGTGTCTTTTGTGCAGAGTAAACTGAATACTTATGCCGATACCCGCAACAATCCGTGCGTAGGCGGTCAGTCAGGGCTTTCTCCTTATCTGCATTTCGGTCAGGTATCCCCGCAGAGACTGGCCTGGCTGGTTGCCCGGTCTGAGCTGTCTGCGGATGCGAAGGAAGTTTTTCTGGAAGAGCTTGTTGTTCGTCGAGAGTTATCTGATAATTTTTGTCTCTATGAACCTTCCTATGATCGTTTTGCAGGATTTCCCGACTGGGCGCGTACAACGCTGAATCAGCATCGCAACGATAAGAGAGAGTATGTCTATTCCCTTGCAGAACTCGAGGCCGGCACGACTCACGAAAGTCTCTGGAACGCCTGTCAGCATGATCTGGTCCTGAGTGGCAAACTCCATGGCTATTTACGAATGTACTGGGCCAAAAAAATTCTTGAATGGACCGCCGACCCTGAAACGGCCCTGGAATATGCCATAACGCTTAATGATCGTTACTCTCTTGATGGTCGCGATCCAAATGGCTATGCGGGCATTGCCTGGTCTATCGGAGGCGTGCATGACCGGGCCTGGAGTGAACGTTCGGTGTTCGGCAAGATTCGCTATATGAATGCCGCAGGCTGTCGCCGCAAGTTTGATGTCGATGGCTATATAGCTTCAGTGCGGAAGAAGTGCTCACTGTCTTCCGGTAAATAAATAGTATTGAAAGACTCGAAAAGACCGGTGTTTTCCTTGTACAAATCCAGATCCACTCTGACAAATTTTACAAACTGATTTGAATCACACCTTACAGATCATCTCACATGGCCGTCGACGTGGTATTTGATAGTGTTGTGCTATCACTCTTGGTGCCTGACAATCAGTTTAAGGTGAGCAACCAAG
>CBDTUM010000082.1:0-19030 GCA_965363495.1 uncultured Desulfopila sp. | reverse complement strand
AACTTACACCCGTCAAGCGAGTACTAAAAAGAGCACCCGTCAAGCGAGTACTAAAGAGAGTACCCGCAAGGGGCATTGAAAAAAATCCCACAAATCTTTTGGGCGGGATGAGTGATTTGCTACCAGAAACTTTGCTTACAAATAGTTCCCATGCAGCGCATGGGAACCAGCAATGCAGCAACAAGCTTTTTGGCGGGGTGAACACCAGACAAAACCCCAATTTATTTCCCGTTTACCGAGATTAAGTTTATCACAACTGTTCAGCTGTTTAGGGTGTTGCATAGTTCATCAAAGTATAACCGCTGGAGACCGCCTTATGTTTCATGCACACGGGAGCAACCATACTCTGTTCTTTCTCTTTTTAGCACTCCTGGTCATTTTATCCGGGTGTGCAGCCAAGACCACTATCGTCCTGCTCCCTGACCCCGACGGCAAGGTAGGCCATGTTACGGTGAGCACCGACGTCGGTTCAGCAGACATTACCCAGGCTAGAGAGGCGACAACAGTCAAAGGGCGTGAGTCCCTGCCTACCTCTCCCAAAATACTCTCTTTAAAAGCAATCGATGCGGATTTTGCCCAGGTCCTGACGACGCTTCCCGGTCAACCGATTCATTTTATCCTCTATTTCCAGGGAGGAGGAAAAGTTCTCACCGATGAATCCAGGCAAACGCTGCCGGCTATTCTCGAATCGATTAACAGCACAAAATCACAGCACATCAGTGTTATCGGCCATTCCGACACTGCAGGTGATGCCCAATATAACTTGCAGCTATCACAGGAAAGAGCTGCAGCCATACGCCGTATGCTGGTGGAGCAAGGTGTTGATCCAACCTTCATTACATCAACGTCTCATGGTGAGGAGAACCCACGGGTAAAAACGGCGGACAATGTTAATGAACCACAAAATCGAAGAGTTGAAATCGTTGTCAGATAAGATTCGAAGTCTGCACTGGATTCTTTTATCCGGCACTTTGCTCTTAACCATTTTTCTGTCAGGAATCTATTTCTTCCAGCCAAGGCTCATTGAGATTATCAATCTCAAAGTAACCGACCTTATTCTTGCCTCGGCCAAAACTCCAGAGTCCCGATCTGAAATCGTCACTGTTGCCATTGACGAAACAAGTATCGAAAAGTATGGTCAATGGCCGTGGCCACGCTATCGATTAGCCCAGCTGCTCGAAAAAATCGCCCAAGGGGGAGCAAAAGCTATCGGCATTGATATCCTCTTCGCCGAGAGAGACAGAACCTCACCCCAGCTCCAGCAGAAATATTTTGCCGACGATCTCGGCTATGTCCTCGCTACATCAGGTCTTCCGTCAGAAATTCTCGATCATGATACATACCTCGCCAGTGTCCTTGCCAAGGGACCATATGTGCTGGGATATACTTTTTTGTTTCACAACCCCGCAATACTCCCGCAGCAATGTACTCTTCACCCAATATCCCTTAGCCGCCAGGGAAGTGATGATTCGCTCGTTACAAGCGCCCATTTCCATAAGGCCAACGGGATTATCTGTAATTACGAAGTGCTGACAAAGGCCGCCGCAAGCTCGGGTTTTCTAAACGGTACTCCTGACATTGACGGTATTTTACGCCGATTGCCGCTCCTCATTGAATACGACGGGACATTCTACCCATCATTTGCTCTTGCCGTACTACTGCAGTTTCACCATCACAACGGCCTGGGCGTGCTGTCGCAGAGCAACCTTATCAGTCATCTTTCGCTGAACGATTTCCACATCCCTCTTGATGAAAAGGGAAATTTTCTCCTGAGTCCAGTCAGGCCCGGAAAGGATTCACTGCACTCAGCAACCGAGGTTTTATCGGGAAAAATAGCACCGGATCTTTTCAAAGATAAAATTGTTCTGGTCGGTCTGACTGCAGCCGGATTATCACAAGAATATCCAACCCCGCTCGCCACGACGAGTCATTCGCTTGACATCCACAGGTACTCTCTCGAATCCCTCATCGCTGATCTGCATACCATCAGGACAAATCTTTTTCCTGTCTGGGAGATGCTTATCAGTCTGCTGCTCTGCCTCACGATTACTGTATGCATCGCTCGTTTCAAAACAGGCTGGTGTCTCGTCTTTTGTCTGCTAAGCGGCCTCTTAAGCTGGTTTGCAGCAATAATAATCTACCAGACCAGCGGCTATCTCTTTTCTCCCCTGCTGCCGACTATTTCCGTAATACTAAGTTCCTTTCTGCTGCTCACTCTTAAATTCTACTATTTTCAACAACAGGCCAAAGCAGAGACAGGGGACACGATTCTTCTTTTGAAATCAAGCGAGACAAATCTTCAATCTATCTTGAAAACCATTCCGGATATTATTTTTCGCCTGGACGCTGACGGCAACATTACTTTTATCAGTCCAGCGATTACAAAATATTTCCGCTCGCCCGAATCCCTCATAGGTCGCTCCATCTTTGAATTAGTGACGCCAGAGGAACTCGACAAGGTTCAATATCGCCTGAATGAAAGGAGAACCGGAGAAAGGGCGACCATTGACATGGAAATATGCCTCCTCCTTACCAAGGACTCCAGCAAATCACAGGCAACGGGTAGATATTTCAGCTTATCTGCCGAAGGTATCTACGAATCGCAAGGAGGGACCAAGCCGAATCGTTTTCTGGGTACCCAGGGGATCGTCAAGGATATCACCGACAGAAAACGACTCGAACAGCAACTGATTCAGGCGCAGAAAATGGAAGTTATCGGCAACCTGGCCGCCGGGATTGCCCATGACCTCAATAACATCCTCAGTGGTATTGTCAGCTATCCCGACCTTCTTCTTCTCGAAATTCCCGAAAACGATCCACTCCATAAAAAAATACAGATAATTCAGAAATCGGGGAAAAAAGCTGCAATTATCGTGCAAGATCTCCTCACCCTCGCCAGACGAAGTATCCTTATCAACGAAACGTGCAACCTCAATGCTATTATCTCCGAATATCTTATTTCGATCGAATTCCAACTCGTCAAAGAGAGACATCTCAAGACGATCATCTCGACCGACTTAAAAGACAATCTCCTGAATGTCCAGGGATCTGCAACGCATTTGTCAAAAGTGATCATGAATATTCTCCACAACGGGCTGGAGGCTATGCCGGCAGGTGGCGAAATCGTCATAGCAACTGCCAATGTCTGTATAGATACCATGCTCACCGGCTATGAGAATATTCCTCCAGGTGACTATGTGTGTACTTCGACCTCAGATAGCGGTGTGGGAATCTCGCAAGGCGATCTTAGACGTATTTTCGAGCCTTTTTATACCAAGAAATCAATGCACTTCAGTGGGACAGGTCTTGGCATGACCGTCATCTGGGCGACTATCAAGGACCACAATGGATTTATCGACATCATAAGCAAGGAGGGCCAGGGAACAACGTTCAAGTTTTACCTGCCGATATCTCGCCAGAATCTTGCCCATCAGCACAATAGAATTGTGCTTGAAGACTATCTTGGCAAAGAAACCATTCTCGTTGTCGATGACATCCAGGAACAGCTTGATATTGCAGAAAATATGCTCGCCAGGCTGGGATATACCGTTCACACCGCAACGAGTGGTTCGCAAGCTCTGGAAATCATAAGACAACAGCCTGTGGATCTCGTTATCCTCGATATGATTATGCCTGGAGGGCTTGACGGTCTGGAAACGTACAAGGAAATTATCAAACTGTACCCCCATCAGAAAGCGCTTATTAGCAGTGGCTTCTCTGAATCGAAACGCGTCAAAAAATTGCTAAATCTCGGCGCTGGAGGCTATGTGCAGAAACCTTATACCATGGAAAATTTAGGCATATTTGTGCGCAAAGAACTCGATAAAAAGAAAGACTAGGCACAAAGCGTATATATTAATCTCAATACGCTTGTGTATATATCTTATTGATATTAATTATTTCTCTATGCTACAATAAGGTTTACCAAGAGATCAGGAACAACTCTTTAACCTGCGCTGTGCCAATATACTACTCACGGAACAGCTCAAACGCTTGCCGGTTACGCGAAGTGACGGCAAGATTGTCGGGATTAGTGACTTGCTATCTTGCACATTGATTTCCTGTGCCTTTAAAGAATTATTTCGTGAATGAACTTATCCCTCAAGGGGGTTCTGAACGGAGTACCCGCAAGGGGCATTGTAAAGAATCCCGCAAAGCTGTTTGGCGGGGGTTAGTGACTCGCCAGCGCTCCTTGCCGTATCAACAGTTCCCATGCAGCGCATGGGAACCAGATCCACCAGCTCCAACCACTCACCCCACCCCCCATCACTCCTTGCCATATTCTCCCCCATTGATATTGTATAATAAACAGCACCTTTCTTTTTGAGGTCACTTTCGACATTCTCCCAACAAGCACATCAAAGGACTCCAAACAATGCAGCATAACTGTAAAGGCCCGGTATTGATTGTTGAAGACGACCCCAACACCGCCGACCTGATCCAGACGTACCTGGAACGCGATGGTTTTCAAACCATCAAAGTGGCTGATGGCGAAACGGCTCTACGGCTCGCCAGACAACATCAACCGGGATTTGTTGTTCTCGATATCATGTTGCCGCGCCTGGACGGCTGGGAGGTTTGCAGACAGCTGAGGACTTTTTCTGACGTCCCAATTCTGATGCTGACAGCCCGGGAAGAAGAAATCGACCGCGTCACCGGCCTCTCTCTTGGCGCCGACGATTATGTGGTCAAACCGTTCAGCCCGCGGGAACTGGTGGCAAGGGTCAAGGCCATTTTGCGAAGAGTGCGACCGATGCAACCCGGCAACAACGAATTGCTCATCTGTAACGATCTGGTAGTGGAACCAGAAAAGCACAAGGTGCACCTGGGGGATAGTCCTGTAAATTTGACTGGCTCAGAATATATACTCCTTTGCGCCCTGATGCGTTCCCCGGGAAGAGTGTTCTCCAGGTCGGAGTTGCTCAGTCATTTTTACCAGGATGGAGAAACCGTCATTGACCGGGTTATTGACGTCCATATCGGCAATCTCAGGCAAAAAATAGAAAAAAATCCGACCAAACCCCAATTTATTCTCACGGTGCGTGGCTTTGGCTATACGTTTGCCGAATGCGAAAAGCAATGAACCCATTACAAAACAAACTGCTCTGGAAACTTCTGCTGATAACAGTAGTGCCAGTAATCGGGGTCATCATTCTCATAATCTGGCTGGCAATAGATCACCTTGCCGCCAACTACTTTATGGCTCTGATGAAAAAATACGAGGTTTCTCCAACCGATATCCACCAGATGTTTCTCTCTTCAATCCACTACTACCTGATCTGGGCCAGTCTTGCCGCACTCGGAGTAGCTTTTCTACTCAGCTTCTTTCTCACTCGACGTGTTCTCCGACCCTTATCCCAGATGAACAATATCACCAGAGACATTGCCGCAGGCAATTTTCATGCCCGTGTTGATGTGGTCACCCGGGACGAAGTTGGACAGCTGGGACTTGCCTTTAACCGTATGGCGAACTCCCTTGAGAGCATTGAACAACTGAGAAAAAACATGGTCGCCGACGTAGCCCATGAACTCAGAACGCCGCTCACCAACCTGCGCGGCTATCTGGAAGCACTCAACGACAAAGTTATCGAACCGTCTCCAAAAACGTTGAAGATGCTCCAGGAAGAAAATCTGCGGCTGGTTCACCTGGTAGACAGCTTGCAGCAACTGGCCAGAGCTGATGCAGCCAAGGCGTACCTGAACAGGGAGAAGCTCGATCCGGCAGAAGAGCTTCGGCAGATACTCGGCCTCTACAGTACGGCGTTTCAGGAAAAAAAAATCTCTGTAACAACCAGTCTCCAAGAGGGCTTAACAGTGGTTGCCGATCGAGACAAGCTCCTGCAAGCCCTCCGTAACCTGCTTGAAAACAGTCTTAAATATACGCCGAAAAACGGCAGGGTTACAATTACCGTCTCTGACCGACAGGAAAAGGTGGAAATTCGCTTTACCAACAGCGGACCGGGAATCAGTAAAGCCGACCTTCCTTTCATATTCGAACGTTTTTTCCGTGCGGAACGTTCCCGGTCAAGAGACGCAGGAGGTGCAGGAATTGGTCTGTCCATAACCAAGGAGTTGATTGAAGCCCATGGCGGCAAAGTCGGGGCCGAGAGTTCTACCGAAAGTACCTCCGTCTGGCTCACCCTCCCTAGAGGTACTGCATAAGAAAATTTTTCTTTACACAATCTTTACCCTGCCTTTAAATCGTTTTTACATTGATGCGCTATTGTTAAGCGAACGGAAACGATCCCAGATTCCGCTAACCCGCATTTTTGGAGGAAAGCATATGAAAAGGTATTTACGCATAATTATAGTTCTTGTCAGCGCACTACTCGGAGTGAGTGTGATTGCCGGAAATAGCAGTAATGAGCAACAGAATAGAGTAAAAGAACAACCTCAGATGACAGAGATGGCTCTTTTTGCCGGAGGATGTTTCTGGTGTATGGAAAAGCCCTTCGAAACCCAGGGTGGGGTACTTTCGGTCACGTCCGGATATGCCGGTGGTACAACGAAATCACCGACGTACCAGACGTACACTGCCGGTCATCATATCGAAGTCGTGCAGATTATCTATGATCCAACAAAAATCTCCTATGAAAAACTGCTCGATACTTTCTGGCACCAGATTGATCCCACCGACGATGGAGGACAGTTTGTCGACCGGGGCCATGCCTATACTTCAGGTATCTTCTATTATAACGACAGCCAAAAAAAACTGGCCGAGAAATCAAAGCACATGCTGGAACAGAGCGGAATTTTCGAGAAACCGATTGTAACGCCGATCACTGCCGCGCCGGAGTTTTGGCCTGCCGAAGAATATCACCAGGATTACTATAAAAAAAATCCGCTCCGCTACGGTTTCTACCGCAATGGTTCCGGTCGGGATACCTTCCTGAAAAAACACTGGCAGGGCAAAAAAATTTCCGCAGTGACGATAGATAATACAACTGATTTGCGCAGCCGGTTAAGCCCACTCCAGTATAAAGTGACCCAGAAGGACGGCACGGAACCGGCCTTCAATAACGAATACTGGAACAACAAAAAACCAGGAATCTATGTCGATATCGTTTCCGGCGAACCGCTCTTCAGTTCCCTTGACAAGTTTGCTTCAGGGACCGGTTGGCCAAGTTTTTCACGACCGCTGGTTAAAGAAAATGTTGTTGAACACAGAGATACATCCTGGTTCATGCCCCGGACAGAAGTACGTTCCCAAAAGGCCAGTTCGCATCTGGGCCACGTCTTTACAGACGGTCCGCCACCAACTGGTCTGAGATACTGTATCAATTCGGCTGCGTTAAAATTTATGCCGGTAGAAAAACTTGCCAGCGAAGGATACCAAGAATTTGAAAAACTCTTCCGACAATGAGTTGCATTGCAACCAACCCAGGTAAGCGGGAAATAATCTGCAAGATTGCCGGTATTGCTGGTTCCCATGCGCTGCATGGGAACTATTTGTAAGCAGAGTTTATGGTAGTAGGTCACATCATCATCATCATCATTGATCCCGCCCAAAAGATTTGTGGGATTTTTTTCAATGCCCCTTGCGGGTACTCTGTTCAGTACTCCCTTGACGGGTGCTCTTTTTAGTACTCGCTTGACGGGTGCTCTTTTTAGTACTTGTGCTATGCGGGGATAAGTTCATTCACGAAATGGTTTTCTTGTAAAAGCCAGGAAATAATCTGTGATATGCGCTAACATTATTGATCCCGCCCAAAAGATTTGCGGGATAAGTTCATTCACGAAATGGTTTTCTTGTAAAAGCCAGGAAATAATCTGTGATATGCGCTAACATTATTGATCCCGCCCAAAAGATTTGCGGGATAAGTTCATTCACGAAATGGTTTTCCTGAAAAAGCCAGGAAATAATCTGTGATATGCGCTAACATTATTGATCCCGCCCAAAAGATTTGCGGGATAAGTTCATTCACGAAATGGTTTTCCTGAAAAAGCCAGGAAAACCATTTCTAATTCACTACAGACTCCGCGGCCGACCAAGACGTGTCATCGGCAGTAGTTCGACGCCGAGGATACTGGCGAGGATCAAGACTCCTCCGGAAAGCTGTAATAAGGATAATCGCTCGCCTAAAAAGATCATTCCGCCAATGGCGGCAAAAACAGTTTCGGAGCTGAGAATAATCGCCGCGTCAGCGGCAGGGGTAAAACGCTGTCCAACCACTTGCAGAGTAAATGCCATACCCACGGAAAAGATCCCGATATAACATATGCCCCAACCGGCGCCTATTATCTGGGCGAGACTGGGGGAATCAACAATAAAACCGAGTATACAGCCGATGCAACCGCTCACCAGAAACTGGACAACCGCCACAACCAGCGGCGCCTGGGTGCGGAAGGCGAGTATTCCAACCAGGGTGACATGGGTGGCCCAGAAAATTGTGCTTGAGATTACCCATAAATCCCCTGCCACCAGTTCAACCTGATGAGCGCCGCTCAGGATATAAGTACCGATGAAACAGCAGAGAGAGGCTGGCCAGATAGAAAAATGAACTTTTCTACGTAGAAAAATTAAGCCCAGTACCGGAACAAGCGGTACATATAACGCCGTCAGGAATCCTGAGTTGGTAACGGTCGTATGGAGGATACCATACTGTTGCAAAGCAGCAGCGATAAAAAGGACACAGCCTGTTGCAAGCAGTCCAAACCAATCGGCAGACTGAAACTTTCGCTCTTGCTGTTGCACCCGCAAAAACTGTTTGACGGCAAACGGCAGGACAACGAGAGCACCAACAAGAAAGCGGGCGCCGGTAAAGGATATGGTTCCGAGATCCCCGGTCCCAATTTGCTGCACGACGAAACTGCTGCCCCATATAATTGCCGCCAGAGTGAGCAAAAGATTTGCCTGTAAACGATTCATTTTTCACCAAACACGATTTTATTATACTCACATATTTTTCACCGAACAACACATGCATCTAACATGTATAGAGAAAGGTGCAAGTGCAATGTATCGGCAATATGCAGACAAGCGGCGGTATTTCAAGATCGGTTTGATTTTTCATGGCAACACGGAAACTATTTTCTCATCCGCACCCCTGACACTTTCGCAGGGCATTACTCTGTATCCCGAGCATCTTCCTGTTTACCGGGATGAGGGCTGAGTATTCGTTTCAATCCTTTTCTCCCATCATTTATTTTCGTATGAAATACATTTTGACTTTCACGAAACTTGGATTAGTATCCATTATCAGACGATCACACTTCGACTAACCAGAACCTTGCAGGAACTGCGTCATGGAAATTCTCTCCGAACGGCAAAACAGGATCCTTATGCTGGCAAGAGAAAACGGCAAAGTCGACGTCGAAAAACTGTCCGCCACCTTTAAAGTATCCGCCCAAACCATCCGTAAAGACCTCAACGAACTCTGCGATAAACAGTTATTGCAACGCATACACGGCGGCGCTATCGTCGGCTCCGGGATTGAAAATGTCAGTTATGAAGCCAGACGCCTGCTTGCTCCCGGTCCGAAAAAAGCCATAGGTCACGCTGCGGCGGCGTTGATCCCGGACAACAGTTCCCTGCTCATTAATATCGGCACAACGACCGAACAGGTAGCCCACGCCCTGCACAATCACCGGGGTTTGCTGGTTATCACCAATAATATCAATGCGATCGAAATCATGAAAAATTTCCTTGGCATTGAGCTAATCATCTCCGGTGGTCAGGTCCGGCGCTCCGACGGAGGAATAGTCGGGGTCGCGGCGGTTGATTTTATCAATCAGTTTAAAGTCGATTATGCGGTCATTGGCGTTTCGGCCATAGATGAAGACGGCTCGCTGCTCGATTACGATTTCAGTGAAGTACGTGTCGCCCAGGCTATTATCAAAAATGCCAGGCATGTCATCCTCGTCGCCGACACGATGAAACTCGAGCGAAATGCACCTATCAGAATTGATCATATCTCCCAGATCAATACCATAGTTATCAACGACGCACTGCCAGCAAAACTCCAGGAAATCTGTTCGAAAAACGGCGTCGAAGTAGTCATAGTCAAGGACTGATCTGGGCAGTATCATGCCTGTTGGTCAGTCATTTTACGAAATTGCTCCTATATATAAAATTGTCATTTGCTCCAAGATTTATTTTCAGTTAAGTGTGACTTACTACTGCATTCGAAAGTATTTACAGCCAGAGACGAAACTCAACTGTAAAGAAAAGTCATAGCGACCTGGGTGTATCTTTCGGGCATGACCTCCATAGCTTTGAGGTCGATTACCTTATCGCTCACGAATGGGCCCGGTGCGCCAGCGACGTGCTGTGGCGACGTACAAAGCTGGGTTTATTTCTGTCCGCCGCGGAAGCTGAAAATATTGACAGCTATATCACAACGAAAGTATCGGCGGCAGATCACGTTCCACCGATAACCGAAGAGGAGAAGTAATGCAGCTTGAGTTACGCAAGGTATCTAAAAAAGTCGGCAGGGATTTCCATATCTCCGACGTTTCGCTCACCTTTGAAGCCGGGACCTTGAATATCCTGCTCGGACCGACGCTCTCCGGCAAAACATCGCTGATGCGTCTTATGGCCGGTTTGGATCAACCAAGCTTCGGTACGGTTCATTTTGCTGGCCGGGATGTCACCGGCGTTGCCGTCCAGAAACGCAATGTGGCAATGGTCTATCAGCAGTTTATCAACTACCCGAATCTAAGCGTATTTGAAAATATTGCCTCGCCCCTGCGCATTGCGAAGGTTCCCGGTGCCGAAATCCAGAGGCGGGTCACAAAAGTTGCTGCTCTCTTAAAACTGGAAAACATGCTTTCGCGTTCGCCTCATGAGCTTTCCGGCGGACAGCAGCAGCGCACTGCCCTGGCCCGGGCCCTGATCAAAGAGGCCGATTTAGTGCTCCTTGATGAACCGCTGGCTAATCTTGATTATAAACTGCGCGAGGAGCTTCGCGAGGAACTGCCCCGGATTTTCTCGGAAACCGGCTCGATTTTTGTCTACGCCACCACCGAACCCTCCGAGGCCTTGCTTCTTGGCGGCAATACTGCATCATTGCACCAAGGCAGGATCACCCAGTTCGGCCAAACCATTGAGGTCTTTTTCCGGCCACAAAACCTCATCACCGCCCAAACTCTCTCCGACCCGCCGTTGAACATGCTGCCAGTGACCAAACTCAATAATAAGATGCTCTTTAAGGGCCATGTGGAGATCCCGCTTCTTGGACAATTACCGCGGTTGCCCGATGACGATTACACCATCGCCTTCAGACCACACCATCTCTACCTGAACAGGACTTCCGACAAAGCCATTGCGGTCAAAGCCAAGGTTGCGGTAACAGAGATAACCGGGTCAGAGAGTTATGTCCATGTCGATATTGCCGGAATACGCTGGGTACTTTTAACCTCCGGTATCCATCACTTCGATATCCACGAAACAATTGAGATATTTATGGATCCTGATCAATTTTATGTGTTCGACCGAAATGACGCCCTGGTCGTAACGCCGGAAACCGTTGCCAAGGCAGTGCAGGAGAGGACAAACTAATGGCCCACATTACTTTAAAAGATATTGCCCACTGTTATACAGGAGCATCGGAGAATCCAGACGATTACGCCCTGAAAAAGCTTAATCTCACCTGGCGCGACGGCGGTGCCTACGCCTTGCTCGGCCCTTCGGGCTGCGGCAAGACCACTCTTTTAAATATTATCTCCGGCCTATTGACTCCGACCAGGGGAGAGGTTTTTTTCAACGAAGATATAGTGACCAGGCTCCCCACCGAACAGCGCAATATCGCTCAGATCTTTCAGTTTCCGGTCATCTATGACACCATGACGGTGTTTCAGAATCTCGCTTTTCCCTTAAAAAATAGAGGACGTACTAAAGCAGAGATCGAACCAAGAGTGATTGAGCTCGCCCGGATGCTGGGCCTGGAGAAAGATCTCTACACCAAGGCCCAGCACCTGACCGCCGACGCCAAACAAAAGATTTCTCTTGGCCGGGGGTTGATCCGGCAGAACGTCAACGCCATTTTATTTGACGAACCACTCACCGTCATCGACCCGCAAATGAAATGGGAACTTCGCTCGCAGCTCAAATACCTGCATAAGCAGTTTGGTTTCACCATGATCTACGTTACTCACGATCAGACCGAAGCCTTAACTTTTGCCGACGAAGTAATCGTCATGTATGAGGGCGAAATAGTCCAGGTTGGCACTCCTGAGGCATTGTTTGAGCGGCCGGAACATACTTTCGTCGGTTATTTTATCGGTTCCCCCGGAATGAATATCACCCCCTGCGAACTCCAAGGCAACAGGATCACTATTGAAGGCCATGATATGATTCTTGACTGCCATTATCAGGAGCAGGCAGCTTCAGCAAAAATTGAAGTCGGTATCCGTCCCGAATACTTGAGTCTTGCCCAACCACAGGAAAAAGGGCTGCCGGTCAAAATAATCAAGATCGACGATATCGGTCGTCACAAGATTGCCAGGGTTGCCTTAAACGACCGCGTATTTCATGTCGTCATGCCGGAAATTTCGGCTATGACGGGAGACAAAGCCTCCCTGGTCTTTGATACCGCCCATACTAACATGTATGTCAACGACTATCTCATTGCAGGAGAACGACCATGATACAAAAACAAGTAAACCAGAAAGCATGGTTCATGGTCCTGCCGGTTTTTCTTTTGGTGGCCTTTAGTGCCGTTATTCCGCTTATGACCGTGGTCAACTACTCATTCCAGGACACCTTCGGCAGCAATAAATTTTTCTGGGTGGGAATGGACTGGTTCAGAGACTTGATGGATTCTGAACGATTCCATGATGCTTTTCTTCGACAGATTGCCTTTTCCAGTATAATTCTAGCTATAGAGATTCCCCTGGGCATAGCCATCGCTTTGGCCATGCCTAGAAAGGGCTGGGGGGTTCCGGTATGTCTCATCTCCATGTCCCTCCCACTTCTTATTCCCTGGAACGTGGTTGGAACCATCTGGCAGATCTTTGGCAGGGTTGATATTGGGTTGCTTGGGCACAGCCTTGCCTCCATGGGCATCGATTACAACTATACCCAAGATCCCATTGCTGCCTGGATTACGATTGTCGTCATGGACGTCTGGCATTGGACCAGCCTGGTTGTCCTGCTTTCTTATGCGGGCCTTTGTTCCATTCCTGATGCCTATTATCAGGCAGCAAAGATCGATGGAGCCTCGCGAATTGCGGTATTCAGGTATATCCAATTACCAAAAATGCAAGGCGTCCTTCTGATTGCCGTTCTGCTCCGCTTTATGGATAGTTTTATGATCTATACCGAGCCCTTTGTGATCACCGGTGGCGGTCCCGGTAACTCAACCACCTTTATGTCCATCGATCTGGTAAAAATGGCTATTGGCCAGTTCGACCTCGGTCCTGCTGCCGCCATGTCCCTTGTGTATTTTCTCATTATTCTCCTACTCAGCTGGGTTTTCTATACGGTGATGAGCAATGTCGGGGAAGAAAGCAAAAACGGAGGTGCCTGATATGCGCTGGAAATGGCTTATTCCTGCTATCTATATCTTTTTCCTGCTACTGCCGATCTACTGGCTCGTCAATATGAGCCTGAAGACCAACGATGAGATTCTGTCGATGTTCACTCTTTGGCCGCAAAATTTAACCTTTGCCAACTATAAAGTAATCTTCACTGACGCCTCCTGGTATTCGGGCTATATTAATTCGATGATCTATGTGTCCATTAACGTGGTCATCTCGGTCTGTTTCGCTTTGCCTGCGGCCTACGCCTTTTCACGCTATTCCTTTGTTGGTGACAAGCACCTGTTTTTCTGGCTCTTGACCAACCGTATGGCGCCCCCGGCGGTCTTTGCACTGCCATTTTTTCAGCTCTATTCGTCGATTGGTCTTTTTGACACCCATATAGCAGTGGCTTTAGCCCACTGTCTCTTCAACCTGCCATTGGCCGTATGGATCCTTGAGGGTTTTATGTCCGGCATCCCAAAAGAGATTGACGAGACTGCTTTTGTTGACGGCTATTCATGGCCCCGTTTTTTTGTGAAAATCTTCATCCCGAACATTGCCTCGGGGATCGGCGTCACAGCCTTTTTCTGTTTTATGTTTTCCTGGGTGGAACTGCTCCTTGCCAGAACTCTTACGGCGGTACATGCCAAACCGATTTCGGCCATTATGACCCGTACCGTCTCCGCCTCTGGCCTCGACTGGGGCGTGCTTGCCGCTGCCGGAGTATTAACCATCCTGCCCGGTGCGCTGGTGATCTATTTCGTCCGTAATCATATTGCTAAGGGTTTTGCTCTTGGAAGAGTTTAGTAACGTAGAAATTCTCTCGTGCCGTACCGAGAGAATTTCGTGACGGAACTTATCCCGCAAAGCTTTTAGGCGGGATCTGATCAACATACAATGAAAGGATTTCATTACGGAACTTACACCCCTCAAGGGGGTACTGAAAAGAGTACCCGTCAAGCGAGTACTAAACAGAGTACCCTCAAGGGGCATTGAACATAATCCCGCAACGCTTTTTGGCGGGATGAGATCTTCGTATAAATAAAAGTTTTTAATAACAGAATTTCTACCCCTCAAAGGGGCGCCCAGAACTAAAGGAAAAAACCATGAACCTCAAATGGATGGCCTGGACCACCCCCACCGCCGCATTTTTTATCATAATTTTCTGCATGCTGATTGCCATGACCATCTGGGAAATGAAGAGCCCCGGCGGTAACCCACGTGTTGGAATCCTTCGCTTTGAAACGACTCGAGGGGACCGTCTTTTTGTCTCCCTCTTAGGCTCGGCCTTTATTCATATTATCTGGCTGGCAATGTTTCCTGACCTGGCTTTATGGTGGGCTTTTGCAATTGCCTGCGTTTACGCGCTCTGCGTATTCAAATGGGTGTAGTGAGTTCTTTGTACCGTTGTTTCGTTCTGCCACTAAGCATCGTGGTGGCAGGAAAATCGCACAACAATAGAGGAGAATATCGATGATTAAAAGGCTCGTAACAGCAACAGCCATGGCCGCTCTCTTGATGGGAGTTGCCAGTGCACAGGCTGGAATGGATGAGGCAAAGAAGTGGGTAGAGAGTGAATTTCAGCCCTCGACTCTTTCTCAGGCCGACCAAATGAAGGAGATGGAATGGTTCGTTAAAGCTGCTGAACCGTTTAAAGGAATGGACATCAAGGTGGTATCAGAAACAATCACCACCCATGAGTATGAATCCAAAACCCTTGCCAAAGCCTTCACGGAAATCACCGGCATTAAGATCACCCACGATCTTATTGGTGAGGGCGATGTTATCGAAAAACTGCAGACCCAGATGCAGTCAAACAAGAATATTTACGACGCGTATATTAACGACTCCGACTTGATCGGCACCCATTTTCGCTACCAGCAGGCGGTTCCTCTTACCGACTGGATGAGCGGTGAAGGGAAAGACGTCACCGACCCGATGCTTGATGTCGATGACTTTATCGGTAAATCTTTCACTACCGGTCCAGATGGCAAACTCTACCAGATTCCCGATCAGCAGTTCGCCAACCTCTACTGGTTTCGTTATGACTGGTTCAAGCGTCCTGATCTGAGAGCAAAGTTTAAAGAGCTGTATGGCTATGAACTTGGGGTGCCGGTTAACTGGTCCGCCTATGAAGATATCGCTGAATTTTTCACTGATAAAGTCAAGGAAATAGACGGCAAACGAGTGTATGGCCATATGGACTACGGCAAAAAAGACCCTTCTCTTGGCTGGCGCTTCACCGATGCATGGTTTTCCATGGCGGGTGGCGGTGACAAAGGGATTCCAAACGGTCTACCGGTTGATGAATGGGGAATCAGAGTCGAAGGTTGTCGTCCTGTCGGTTCTTCCGTCTCCCGTGGTGGTGACACCAATGGCCCAGCTGCGGTGTATGCGCTGACTAAATATATCGACTGGCTGAAAAAATATGCCCCGCCGGAGGCTGCCGGCATGACCTTCTCTGAGGCCGGACCAGTTCCTGCCCAGGGCGCCATTGCCCAGCAGATTTTCTGGTACACTGCCTTCACCGCCGATATGGCCAAGCCAGGCACCCCTGTAGTTGATGAGAATGATAATCCAAAATGGCGTATGGCCCCATCGCCGCACGGCCCGTATTGGGAAGAAGGCATGAAGCTTGGGTATCAGGATGCCGGTTCCTGGACGCTTATGAAGTCCACTCCGGTTGATCGGCGTAAGGCAGCCTGGCTGTATGCTCAGTTCGTCATTTCAAAAACTGTCAGTCTGAAAAAAACCCATGTTGGTCTCACTCCGATCCGCGAAAGCGATATCTGGGATAAATCATTCACTGAACGCGCACCAAAACTTGGTGGTCTGGTTGAATTCTACCGAAGCCCTGCCCGGGTTCAGTGGACCCCGACTGGCACCAACGTCCCTGATTACCCAAAACTGGCTCAACTCTGGTGGCAGAATGTCGCCGATGCGGTAACCGGCGACAAGTCCCCACAGCAGGCATTGGATTCCCTGGCCGAGCAGCAGGACAAGGTTATGGCGCGCATTGAGCGTTCTGGTATGCAAGGTGAATGTGGACCAAAACTGAATAAAAAACAGGATCCGTCTTACTGGCTGAACCTGCCTGGTGCTCCCAAGCCAAAGCTGGCCAACGAGAAACCGGAAGGCATGACCATCGATTACGATGAACTCGTAAAGAGCTGGGCTGCAGCTAAAAAGTAAACGGAAAAAACCAGGAGTTGTAACACATTTACCCCTCACAGGGCTAGCGCAGGTACCTTGTGGGGGGTAACTTCTTGTTAAAAGCGCAGGTCATTTCTTTCTATTTTGGCGAAAATGAACGTACCTATCTTGGACCGTATCTTTTAGAACTGATCGACTGATACGAAGATAAACTGGTTCCTTTTACTTACCTTTTCATCACTGATAGTGTTCTAAAAAGCGAGATCGCCTTCGTTGTCCTCCAGGGTTCTTCGTTGCGGGTGAAGTTTTTTAGTTAGCAGTCTCTTTGGTTCACTCTCATTTTGTACGAGTTCATTATTGCTAATAAATAGTACTTGACCACTGTGCCGCTGTTTTGTACTCATATTGTCTGAATGCAATGTAAAGAGCCATATCTGGTAACGGAATAATTTTAAAAACTGTACCTCTTTTTTATAATTCTGCTTACTCATACCTTCACCTCGGTTGAACGGAATGATCATTGGACTCGATGTAGGCGGTACCCATACAGACGTCATTCTGCTGGATGGCAGGCAACTTATCCGCGAGATTAAGGTTCCCACCGACCCAGAGAATCTCTTTAAAACCCTGCTTGTCGGGCTGAATGCAGTTACAGAGGGCATTGATCCCGCATCCATTAAACGGGCCGTTCTCAGCACAACCCTGGCCACCAATCTGGTCGCCCAGCAGAAACTCCCCGAAGTCGGCATGGTGGTAGCAGGCGGCCCGGGTATTGATCCCCGCCATTTTCGCACCAATGAATTCTACTATATGGTAGATGGGGCGCAGGACCATCGCGGCCGCGAGACAAAGGCCCTTGACGATAAGCAGCTGCAATGGGTCGGCGAGGAACTGCAACGCCAGGGGATTCGCTATGCTGGTGTGGTCTCCAAGTTTTCGGTCCGCAACTCCGCTCAAGAAGAAAAGATGGCCGCGCTGCTCAAGCCGTATGTCGAGCGGGTCTTTATGGGTCACTGTTTTTCCGGCAGTCTCAATTTTCCCCGGCGCATCGCCACCACCTATCTGAACTGCGCAGTCTATCCCATTCATAAGAAATTTTTTACCGCTGTTCAAGAGTCACTGGCCCAAAAAGGGTTGACTATGCCGATCCGTATTCTACGGCCCGATGGCGGCAATATGAATATCGAATCGTCGGTAGATCACCCGGCCCAGACTATTCTGTCAGGCCCCTCGGCCAGCGTCATGGGCGCCATCTCCTCGGCTCCCGCGGAAGAAACTTGCCTGGTGCTGGATATCGGCGGAACGACCACCGACATGGCAGTACTGATCGACCAGGCCCCCCTGCTTGCACCACTGGGTATCGAGATTCCCCCTTACAAAACCCTGATCCGCGCCCTGCTCACTCATTCCATCGGCATTGGCGGAGACAGCGCAGTCCGAGTGCATGAAGGTACTCTTACCATCGGTCCCGACCGGATCGGTAAAGCCATGGCCTATGGTGGTACGCAACCAACCCCGACAGATGCCTTCTATGTGCTGGGCAAAGGCGGCAGTGACGGCGGCGATGCAGCAAAGTCCAGAGCCGGCCTGCTCCCCGTGGCCGAGGCTCTGGGTTTGAGTGTGGACGAGACAGCACAGAAAATATTTACAGCCGCCTGTCGTACCATTCTTGATGCGGCCGAAGAGATGATCAAAACAATCAACAGCAAGCCGGTCTATACCGTGCATGAACTCTGGGAGGGCAGCGAGATCCGGGTCACCCGCCTACTCATTCTTGGCGGTCCGGCCCCGCAGTTTGCAAATGAAATCCAAACCATGTTTGCCGGCCAGGTAGAGGTCGTTCCCCATCATCATGTAGCCAACGCCATCGGCTGCGCCCTGGCCCGGACTACCTGTGAAGTAATTCTTTTTGCCGATACCGACCAGGGAAAAGCCACCTCGCCCAGCGAAAACTTCAGCCAGAAAATTCCCTACAATTTCAGTCTGGATGATGCCCGCGCCATGGCCCAGGATTTGCTGCGCAAAAAGGCCATCCAGAGAGGAGCTAACCCAAACGACATGCAAACCGAGGTGCTCGAGGAAAGTCAGTTCAACATGGTCCGCGGCTTTCAGACCGTCGGCAAAAATATGCGGGTGCGGATGCAGGTTAAGCCCGGACTCATCCGGCTAAAATGATGGATAAGTAAAAAATCATCATCTGCTTCGTTGCAGCAAATTTTCTATCATTGCGACGTACTCCAGTACGCCAAAATGACAGAAAATTTACGCGCTTCGCATATGAATCTTTTTACATATCCATTGTGAGATCACACATTTTACCTACCATTAACAGCATGTATTTGCTTTGAATTCGGGTAACGGCTAGATAGTGTCTGTCCATAGATGAGATATTTTGTTCTAAATAGAGGCGCTCGAT
>CBDTUM010000081.1:0-19214 GCA_965363495.1 uncultured Desulfopila sp. | reverse complement strand
TCCTTTAATTCAAGCTAGATAGACCAACTCGCAACATAACAGGAATTAGCTCAACTGGCGAGTTGATCTCGTCGGTTAGGGTTGCTCAGGCAATTCTCTGGTTTTAATTTGTAAATAAAGATGCGATAACCTTACAAAATACTACCAACTCAACTTATTAAATCTTCAATGTCTCTGAAATGTCTGACGATAATCATACTGTCCGTGCTGTTGATAACAGGTTGCAGCCTAAATAAAGATTGGAGGACAGCCAGGCGTGATTCTGCGGGAATTGCGTCGGATCCGTCAACTTTGAAGGAAGCAATAGTTCAGGTATATGGAGCGGATGCATGGGGTTGGCGTGGCTGGTTTGCTATCCATACATGGATAGCTTCTAAACGATCAGGTGAAGACTTTAACACCGTTTATGATGTGATCGGCTGGCGCAGCTCTCGTAGCGAGCCTGTGATGAGAGTGGCTCGGGATATTCCAGACCGTTACTGGTATGGAATGAAACCGAAGGTTTTAAAAGACTATCGTGGTGCAGGAACTGATAAATTGATAGATGCTATCGACCAGGCAGCCAGGGATTACCCATGGAAAACGACCTATAAAGCGCTACCTGGGCCCAATAGTAACACTTTTGTCGCGTGGATTGCCAATCAGGTTCCGGAATTGGAACTACAACTCCCTTTCTCAGCCATAGGAAGCGGTTATGTGGATTAAACTACTAGTCCAGAAAGGGACAGGTCAAGTTCCAACAGATTAAGAGACGTGATTGATTTGCCTTTATACTACTATTGACTAAATATGTACCCCCAATGGGTGTATTTAAATGAACGACTCCAATTCACATAGTTTTTTCGTAACCACCGTTAATAATTTTTGCTATTTTCCCAATATAGCTGATGTCAGGCCGAATTTTTGGGAAGATGAAATTGATCGAAATAGATTTAAGCCTATCTCATCATCCAATAATTTCCATGACTAAAAAAGCAGTGTATCCTATATAGCTCGCCAGCAGTAGTGTACCCTCAAGACGATTGATCCGGCCTGGTCCTCTAAAACCAAAACAAAAGGCAAAAAGGAGGAACGTCAAAATGGTCATTGTCAATACATCTCTAGATAGAACTTCCGGGGCAACAGTTGCGGGATGAATCGCCGCAGCGATTCCGACCACTGCCAGCGTATTAAAAAGATTAGATCCAAGTATATTGCCTAAAGCAATGTCATGTTCTCCTTTGCGGGCAGCTATCACTGAAGAGGCTAATTCTGGAAGAGATGTGCCTAGAGCTACTATTGTCAAGCCGATGATCAAATCACTTACGCCAAAGCCATTGGCTATTTTTACCGCCCCCCAGACAAGGATGCGAGAACTGACAATCAACAAAGCCAAACCTATTACAAGCCAAAGTAAAGATTTTCTTAAAGGGATGGCATGTGCATCAAGTTCCTTTACAACTTCTAGGCCTAAGGCATCAGCACGTTGCCTGAATCCTTGAAAGATGGTCCAGGCAACAAGCCCCCCAAAAACTGCCAACAAGCTCCAGGCATCGACTCGGGACAGTTCGCCATCCAAGAGTTGAAATGCGGCAAGTCCGGTAATGACAAGCAGGATAGGCAGCTCTTTCCGTAACACTCCAGAGTGGACAGCTATTGGACTGATCAAAGCAGTCAGACCCAGGATCAAGGCGATATTGGTTATATTTGACCCATAGGCGTTGCCGAATGCCAGGCTTGGATTTCCTTGTATAGCGGACAATGCTGAAACGATCATTTCGGGGGCCGATGTACCAAATCCGACAATCACCATGCCGATAAGTAACGGCGGCATGCCGAAATGCCGTGCCGAGGCGGCCGATCCTTCCACAAAACGGTCCGCGCTCCAAACGAGCATCAATAAACTGGCAACGACTGCTATATATGCAAGTGTCATGAAGTGAATTCTGCAAGTAATTCTGGTTTGTAAAGTGTGTCGATAAAAGTCACAAATCTAAACAGTTCGTAAGGATAGTCTACTGTTTTTTTCATTCACACCTAATTTTCACCTCAATCGTCAAGATCGGATTGGCGAGTGAAGAGTAGATGCCTATGTTGAACTCAATAATCAAGAAAAGAGAGAATTTGTGAATAACCTAAACCGGCAAAAAAACATGGTGGTGAACAGTAAAAAATGGAGAAGAGGGTTGAAATTCACAGATTTTGTAACGATACTGCAGACTGCCAGTTTCGAATCGGTTTGCCCCATCCGGTACTTCCCATACCGGCTGAGGCAAAAGTGGCCGATTGTCTCAGCCTCTGACCCGCTTGATGGTTCCATTACTGATCATGGACTGGAACTGGGCCAGCAGAACCTCTTCCTCCTTATCAATATGACCGTCCTCGTGTGCGCAATCCATAATTTGCTGGTATTCTGCCGGGGTTACCTCGAGATCGTCGATGATGTGCTTGATGAGTTCTTTGAGTTTTGTGGCAGATTCGCTTACTTTTTTCATTTTTTGTTCTCCTGGCTTGTGTTTGTTGTTAAAGATTAAAAGTAGAGTAAAATTTGTGCCGATGGATGCAAATCAACCCTCTTTGCATAAAAATAACCATAGAAGACAATTAGAACAATTAGATAATTGTGTGAGAATGAATAGATTAAAACGATGCTTTAGCCTCTGGAGTGATAGCTTCATCCCTAATGAATTCTATCTCCTGAGCCGCTTTGCTGAAAGGTGATAAAGGGTGATTGACTCCGGTTGTGGTATATCCATTCCTGATAATCCGATGGGCCGTCCAAAATATAGTGCTTTTAAACACAGTACTAGAAAAGAACGTGAGTTATTAGCATCTGGTTACAGACAGGCGGAAAGAACCAACGAACTATTGATAGCATCTGGTGAATGTATGCTGAGGTTCTTAGATGAATCTCCTGTGATGACAATAATTTGGTGTAAATCGTAGGTCTACTGAAGGCAGATTTATTGGGAAGAATTGTCTGTTCATAGATGTCCCAAAAATACTTTTACGAGACAATGTCGCTAGATCAAAATCATATCGTGGTCCGTCTCTATCCCATTCATCAGTCACCATATAAGATTTTGATAGAAAGGGCAAATTGCACCATCTGGCTAATTCCAAAAGGAGTATTCCCGAAGACAATATTCTCTCTATCCCTCTGCAAATGTAAGAAAAATGTGAGATACCGCTGCTATGATTGTCCCCTTGCCGGTTAAAGGGGAACTAGATGGAATGCAGCAGGCAGGTGGAAATATACAGGAGAAGAAAGCCTCAGGAAACCTCTCTGTGGAAACTCCTCAATGGCTATTTTGTTGAATTTGAGGAGGTCTATGATGAACTTTTCCAAAAGAAGTATGGGTTTTACCGCCCGGTAATCTCACATGTTGTGCGAAAGTATCTTGAATGTGGAGATCTTCATCAGGGATTCGCCAGAATAAAATGCCCCGATTGCCATCATCAAATGATCTTGGCAATTAGCTGCCGAGGGAGATGGTTTTGCCCATCATGCCATAACAAAAAAGTGGTACAGTTCGGCCACCACCTCAAGGAGACTGTTCTTTATCCAGTCCCCCACCGTCAATACGTTTTCTCCATCCCCAAGATATTGCGTAAATGCTTTCTTTATGACCGTAAACTTCTGGGTAAGCTCAGCCAGTGTGCAGCGAAAGCCTTAACTGAATTCTTCAAGATCACGCTTGGTAAGAAAACCGGCATCCCGGGAATGGTCGTTGCAATACAGTCCTTCGGCGATTTTGCCAGGTTTCATCCGCATCTTCACGCCCTGGTGCTGACGGTCTCTTTTAAGAGAGTGGCTGTTTTTTTGTAATGCCGAAGGCTGATCTGAAGCCCTTGCGAGAAATATTTCGTGCCCTTGTCTTGAAGATGTTGAAAAAAGAGGGCTTGATCGATGATACCTTCATCAAAATGCTTATGTCATGGCGGCATGTCTCCGGCTTTAACGTGCATAATAAAATGCGAATCAAAAAAGATGATGAGAAAGGTATAGAGAACCTTGCTCAGTACAACATTTGCAATACCTTTTCTCTGGAAAAACTAAAATACGACACAGGAGATTTTTCAGTTATTTACCGATCTAAGATGACGCACGGGAAAAATAAAAGAAACTTCCAAGTGTTTTCCCCTCTGGAGTTTATCGCATCGATAACTTTGCACATTCCAGATCCGTATTTTCAGCTTACGAGGATGTATGGCTGGTACTCAAATAGGATGCGCGGGGACAGGAAAAAGCATCAGGAGAGGGAAAGGGAGAAGGTGAGGCAGACCAAGAGGGTAAAATCCTCGACATCCGGAACTACAAGCCGAAGCGAATACCACAACTGATGTGGCGTGAGTGCATTAAAAAGGTATGGGAAGTCGATCCGCTTTCCTGCCCCAAATGCGCTGGAGAGATGAAGATCATCAGCTTTATCTAGAAAAAGGCGGTGATAAAGAAGATCCTCACCCCATCTCAATATCTTCAAAGAGAAAAAGCAGCGTGCACCACCGATGCCGAAAACAGACTATACCGAGCGAGTTAAAATTGTGCCATACGATGATAATTGGCCGGAACATAAGGAGGTGGTTTTTGAACGATAAAAATGAAAAAGCTCAAAAAGACGACAAATGGAGAGGTCTGTAAAAAATTGACTGAGATAGGGCAGAATCAACAACTTTTCACTCTGAATCTGTTGTATACCCTTTTTAGCAGCCAAAATTGCTTGAAAGGACAGTTGAAATAAGATAGGCTTCCAAGATTGATGGGCGGTTGGAAGGATTTTGCGGAAAAGTTAGGTTTTACTTACAAAGCGATGTCTTATCACCTGATGAAAACACTACGCGGTTTATTTTATACCCTGCTGCTTGCGTGCGCGATTGCGGCGCGGGCCGCCGACGCGCCGGCGCCGGAAATTTCACTTTCGCTGCGTGGCGTGGCTGATGCCACCGGCGAGGTCGGCGAACCGTTGCGCATTGTCGTCCGGCTCAGCGCGCCGCGCGGAGCGAAGGAATCGCTCACCCTGGCCCCGGCCAGCGGTTCGTGGAGCGAGGCGATCGCGGTCGAGCTCGTGCCGGCCAGTGGCGGAGCGGCCGTGGCGCGCGCGGAAGCGTTGGGGAAACCCGATTCACCCTCGGCGACTTTGGACCAAGCCCACATCGCCGGCGGACTCTGGCGGTTTAGCGCGGCGGCGATGGAGCGGCTCGCGCCCGGAAATTATGTGATTCGCGCGCGGCTCGCGATCAAGGGCGGGCGCGGTTGGAACGGGGACGTGGCCTCAACGGGTCGGCCGTTGCAGATAGTTGCCGCCTCCGCTTCGCCGGAGCGTGCCGCGCAGCGCGCGGTGAATCGTGCGCAGGATGCCATGCTCAGCGATCATTTGGAAGAGGCCGCCACTTTGCTCGATGCTCTGCTTGCAAAGTCGCCGGATGATGCGCGTTTGCTGACGACGCGGGCCGAAGTGGCGTTACGCGCGAAAAATCCGATGGCGGCGATGATTTGTCTGAATCGAGCCGCGCCCAAAAAGATCAGCGGCCAACCGCCGATTGAACGCGAGGAGTTGCTCACGCGTGTGATGGCCGCAGTTCATGATGGATCGGCTTCAGCCGCGAGTCCGCCCGCGTGGAGCTGGCCACCGGCGGCAGTGATGGAGCCAACGGCGGAGCAACGGGCGGTTTTTGAGAAGGCGCTCGCCGCCGGTGTTGCGAACAAGAGCAGTCCGGTGATGCCGCCCGTGATTTCTCCACCCGTACCTGCTCCTGCTCCGGCTCCCGCAACGCCCGTTGCCAGGCCCTCAACGCCACCAGTCTTTTCGCTGCCCGCTCCTGCCACGCCACCTCCCGCACCAACGGCTACCGCTCCCGCTAAAGGTAGTTTGCCCGCATCAGGTGTTGTCATCCCCGCGAAGGAACTCGACGACGGGAAGCTCACGGCCGATCCCGCCGGACAATGGGCGACGAGTGCGACGGCCAGCTCACAGTACGGTACACCGGGTTACTCGGCAGCTCGGGCGACCGGAGTGCCCAACATTCCGCTCGGCATGGCTGGCGACAATCAGGATGCGTGGTGTCCGGCCGCGAAAAACGAAGGGACGGCTTGGCTTGAACTGAATTTTGCCAAACCCGTTTACGCCACAGAAATTCGCGTGCGCCAGAACAACGCGCCGGGAGCGATTGCGAAAATCGAAGTGCTCGAACCTGATGGGACGATGCACGTTTATTGGGAGGGCGTCGATCCGCTGCTCAAAACCGACCTGAGGGAGATTGTCTGGTTTGCCGTGCGCGTACCAAAGACCGCCTACCTAGTCGCGAAGGTGAAGCTCACGCTCAATCTCGCCGCGGTCTCAGGGTGGAATCAAATCGACGCCGTGCAACTCGTCGGCACCGCGCCATGAAACCGTTTAACCACATTCGCTCGCTCGTCGTTTTGATGCTGACGATTTTTGCCCTGCTGGTGCCGGGAGCGCGGGCACAGAACGATGATGACGAGGGCAAACCCAAGCCCGATGATAACGGGCCGAAGCACTACCTCTATTTCCAAATCGGCGTTCGCGGCAGTGCGGAAAAATCGCATCAGGAGGTAGATGGTCACAGTGAAACCCAGGTGGAAGTGAGCAACTTGTTCAGCGGTCGGATTGAGGTTCGGCCCGAGGAATCGGCCGACATCCCGACCGGCCAGTCCGAGGCGGCCATGCAGGCGCAATATAATGCCATGATGGCGGCGGTGATGGCGGGAGACGTAGAAAAAGCGAAAGCGGCCGCGCCGCCAACCGTCCTGGCGTGGTACCCCGTGGGCGATCAGGTGGAAATCACCGGCAAGATCTCTGAAACCATCACTTTTCATGGCACGGCTTTGGCAGTAGGGGAGCAGCGGGCCAGCACCGACGAGATGACGGATAGCTACCGGTGCCAGAAAGTTTTTTCGGGCAGCTTCGGCAACGCCTTCGTTAAAATCCGCGCGGCGGAGAAGCGCTACGACGTGCAGTTCATGCTGAATCCCGACATGGCGACCACGATGGAAGCGGTGAAACACACCAAGGTTTTTTCCCATCAGGAAGAGGGCAACAACCAGAGCGGCGAATCCGAGCAAGCGGTGCCTCTGGACATGGGCCCAGGCCAGGAGGTACTCGGCTACAGCAATTATCAGATGTTCGCTGAGGCGAAAGGCCTTTCGCTCCCGGGGGACGCGAAGGAGTTGACCGGACGCACGCGAATTCCGGTGCCGAAGCCGGATGGATGGAATGGATCGTGGGACATTGCCCTGGAAGCCTCCTGGCAAATCGATGTGGCGCTTCCACCCGTGGAGCTGGTGATCACGGTGCCGGGTTACGATCATTGGCGACCGGAGGGTAACATCAAGGAGCCGACCAAGCCCGGTAACAATCTCACGGCCCGGGCTACGCTGATCCCCAAGGAAGGAGCAGGGAAGTTTGTACCGCGGGTGACGAAAATCCGGTTTCAGCTGCTCGACTCCTCCCGGGAGCCGGGCGTGTGTATGAACTGGCCGCTCGAGGCCAAGGATTCCGATTACGACCTGCGGCTGGCGCTGGTGGCCGGCGGCAAGCTCAGTAAAAACGATCTGATCATGGAATTGGAGGAGCCGAGCAAGGACGACCAAGAACATCCTTACGCGGAGGTGCAGATCGACAGTTACGATTTCGGCGGGCGGGCTTCGCTCCGCGCCATCTGCACGCTCTTGGACGGGCGCGAAATTGAAGGCGTGATGAAGAACGTGGGCGAGATGCCGCGTCTGCCCAAAATGGCCAAGCCGGGCTGGATCGCCGACAGCTGGCGCAAGGCGCAACAGGTCGAAAAGCTGCCTGACTACGATGACGAGGAGAAGGTGGAAAACCAAAAAGACAAGGGCGACGGCTACACGCTCTACGAAGAGTATCGCGGCTGGGTTGAGGACGGAAAACGCATCGAGGGTGATCCGAAAGGGAAGGATTTCTTTGTGCTCAATTTGATCAAAGGGGATGGGGAGAAGGGGATCGCCCTGTTCGAGGCGGTTTCAGGCTTACGCGTTCACTCGAAGCTCCTTCCCACGGAAATGTCGGAGAAAAAGCGGCTGATGAACGGCAACCATCGCGACGGTCCGCATCGGGTCGATCAACACGGCGTGTGGGTGAAGACGATGACTCGCTCCGAGCTGGGCGAAACAGGGGCGGTCACCGCGTTTACTGAAAAAGGCGTCGCGGGTCGTCCGGGAATTACAACTGGCGTCGCCTTGCTAGCGCGGGACAATACCGAGAGTGTTTTCAGCCAACCATTCAACTTGCCGGTGCAGGACACGGTCTTTGCCTTTGATCGGGCGATCGCACATGAGCTGCTGCACTCGGTTGGAGTGGAGCATCACGGACCGGACGATACCGAGGGTTATTCCTTGGCATTCGTTCCACCCAACGTTCCCGACAATAAGATAGGCCGTCCGCATTACCGGATGAGCGGCGGTACGGTGGTCAACTTCCTCGAGGAAAATGGCGATAACGTCGCGGTGGAGGCCTATCGCACTTATCTGCAGGCCAAACAATTGCTCGAGGCATCCGGGCTGAGGGATCTCATCACCAGTCTTTATGGAAAGTCCTTCAAAGATAAACCGGCCGGCTCACCGGCGTTTGAGCAATTCGTCGATGAATACGTCGATCTGTTGTTGAGGTTGCCTTTTACCGTGAAGGGAATGGTCGGGCGCGACCATGGCGTGCATTCAGGCGATCAGGACTGCTTGATGCGGTATTATTTCGCCAGGTTCTACGACGGGAAGAATACCCCGGAAAAAACCGTCTATTTCGTCACGCCAGGTACCGAGCGCATCGGCATGGAAATCTGTCGCGAAGGCAAAGGCACCGGGCTCAATGCTCCGGACCACAAGCCGCAGTCGCGCTACGGCGATGCCAACCTGCCTGACGGAGGTTGTTATGCGCAGATCTGCCCGAACGATGCGATCCCACCGAGAAAAGTGAAGTAGCGAGAATCGAGCCCCCGGGTTTCTCATCCGGGCTGGATTTTTCCGGGCGGGCAGCGGGCGTGGGGTACCGGAAAAAATTCTTCCTCGCTCGGAATCACGGGTTTGACCGGAGAAAGCCGTTGACGATTGGCACCGGCTTAACGGAATAAGCGGGTTCATCCCACTCGTGATTAAAACCACCGACCAACCACCCGCTCCTCGCCTTTTGGAATCTCAAGGCCAACGAGTTGTGCGCGGCAGGTTGTCGCTGGCGTTCATCGAGTTAGTAGGGAGGTTCTCGGACCGGTTTCCTCTTGCCACCGCCTGATCCAAATCATCGCACGATGGCCAATCCAAACTCTCCAAGTACTGACACGATGCCCACCCAAGTAGGTTCGAAGGAACCGGCCCATCCTACGCAGGCCCGGACTTGGAATCCATCGTCTCTACCCGATCTCAAATCAGCGACATTGCTGGCGCATCCGAATATCGCGGCGAAGCGCTGGCGCAACGGACAGGTTGAGCAAACGGGCAAACCCGCCGCTTCGGTGGAACCGGGTTCGATTCCGGCCGATTCCCATCTGCCCGGAGCTGACGGTACGCGGCGCCACGGACACTGCGGTAACCTGGCCAGTCGCAGAATTGCGTCAGGGTTGGTCAGCCAGTTTAGCCAACAAAATAAAAGTTTCCGGACCAGGACCTATTGCATGAGCGAACAGATCAAACACGAATGCGGCGTTGCCTTGGTGCGGTTGAAGAAACCGCTGGCCTACTATCAGGAAAAATACGGTACGCCGCTCTGGGGGCCTCTACCAGTTGTTTCTCCTCATGGAAAAACAATACAATCGTGGCCAGGACGGCGCAGGCGTCGTTTGCATCAAGTTCGACGTGCCCGCCGGCGAGCCGTACATGTTCCGCGAGCAAAATGTTGAGTCCATCCCACTCGACAAAATTTTCCAGACTTTGCTGGCCCGCTACAACCAGCTGGTCGGCGACGGCACTGTGCACTCGGAATTTCCAGAAACGGCTAAATAAAAATACGATTTCTGCGGCGAACTCTACCTCGGCCATCTGCGCTACGGAACTTCGGGCGGGTACAATCTCAGCGCATGCCATCCGTATTTCCGCCGCAGTTCCTGGCCCACGCGCAACCTCGTGATCGCGGGATTCCTTGAAGAAGGAGATGAGACATGAATGGTGAAATATGTCTGATTTATAAAGCTACGCATAATAGTTGACCAGTGCGTGTCTTCGTAGCACACCTATTCCTGTATCTCTTTGAGGATAGAAGGCTGGTCAAGCAGTGGAGATTACTTTTGCCAAGACTAATTTTCCGCAGTATTTGGCAACATAACAGGAAGCATCTCAAGCTTAGATAAACGTCCGCTAGTTATAGCTTTGCGATGGCTACCCTAACAGTTTGCTTAGACTCCGGCGTTAAACATTCATCAGATGTCTTCTCATAGCCAATCAACAAATTTTTTCACCCAAGAATTCTCTGTTCTTAATGAGATGTCGTTCAGGCTCATTAGCTTTATCGGTAGTCCAAGTGCTTCTGCTTCAATTTTAATCATTGGCTTTTGTACATTCAGCATGTTGTTGTTGGTGATAAGCCGAACTGAACATAAAAATTAAACTCTTATAATTTAAACTTCCCCTCTTGACATTGTTATATGTGTAACGTATTTTACGTTCACTATGAAAAATAACAAATGGATTCTCTTCTCATACTCTGTCCCTTCTTCCAACGCTAAAGCGCGAATGCGCATCTGGCGTCGTATCTCTGCCACTGGAGCCGTCCAGTTAAAAACTGGTTTGCAAATCCTGCCGAATCGGGACGACTTGCTGGAAAACATGACCTGGCTCATTGGTGAGGTGAATGCGCTAGGTGGCGAGGCGCTGGCTATACAGTGTGCTCAAATCGAAGGAATGGAGGATGAACAGATCGAAAAACTGTTCCAGACCCAAATTGATCCTGAATATCTGCAGATTCAGGCTGAAGCGAGATCTTTGTTGACCCCGGCAGACTTACCATCAGATAAGGACAGGACAAAAAGCCTCTCAGGGGCTCTGAGAAAACTCCGTAAAAGGTGTGAAGCGCTCCAGGGGCGTGATTTTTTCCCTTCCGGTGCAGCAATAAAGACATTGGTCGTGCTTGATGCCACCTCTGAACGGCTTCTCAAGTCTGAAATGGCAATCGCTCCAGTCACTAAAATCGATCGCAGTCTCTATCAAAACAGAACATGGGTAACGCGTGCTCAGCCATATATTGACCGCTTAAGCAGTTCCTGGCTCATTTGCCGATTCATTGACGACAACCCTCAGTTCCGATTTCTCAAGGTCAATGAGAAGGCTCAATCGTCACAGGGAGAGATTCCTTTTGATATTTCCGGCGGGGAGTTCTCACACCAGGGTGAATTGATAACCTTTGAAGTAATGGCTCGGGATTTTGGTCTGTTTGACCCTGCGGTCACGAAGATTGCAGAGCTTGTCCGGTTTATTGATGTACAGGAAGAAGCATCCATTCCTGACGATGCGGCGCTATTGAAAAATATTATTGATGGCCTCGTTGTTATTTCAACCAATGATCATCAGCTGTTGACGAATGCCCTGTTAATCTTTGATGCGCTATATGCCGGATTTTCGAAGAAGTAGTGCGAAAGAGGAGAAAAGCCAACTGCACCGATGTGCCAGTAACGTAATCACCATATTAGGATGTTCCGGTTCTCCTGATTTTTTGGTTTGTCATAACGAACCGGAAACAAAACCAACACAAAAAGGAAAATACCATGCCTCCCTATACAAAACATTTAGAAACAAGCCTAAACAGAACCAGTAACGACTATCAGGAAATGCATGACTGGCTGGATAATCATCCGGACCATAAAGCTGCCAGGCATGACCTGGGAGCCCTTACTACTAGCAGGGAATACGTTCGTTCAAATTGGGGAGAGGAAGCCGTCACCGAGTTCTTTCTCCATGTAGCTGAAGACCTCCTCATGAAGGAGATAGCAACCCTCGAAAAATCTGGTTGCCCGGAAGAGGCTGTTCGGCACAGTATTGAAGTAGCAAGAAAAGCCCTGGAGATTGCCTCACGGGTAAAAGTTCCGGTGGATAAGAAGCTCATCGCCAGAGGCGCTATCTTTCATGATCTCGGCAAGGCCAAGACATATGGTATGGAGCACGGCGAGATCGGTGCCAAGATGGCTGCAGAGCTCGGTCTTGAACAAGAAATACAGGACATCATCCTCAAACACATTCGTGGAGGGTTGACAGAACCCGAGGCCATAGAGCTTGGACTTCCGGTCAGGGATTACACGCTCAAAACGGCGGAGGAGAAGATAGTCATCTATGCAGACAGGATGGTCGACATCTACATAGATGGCATTGTTCCGGATGCCAATGAGAAAATGGCCGAAGAGCAATTTATTGAGATCTTAAAAGGCTATCAAAAGTATGGAAAAAATGAGACGACACTGCAACGGTACGTGATCCTGCATGAAGAAATTCAAGGTTGGATGAAATAATCTGATAAGCTCGGGGGAGTGTTCCTCCGAGCTTTATTTTTAACGGCACGATATGAACACGCATCTATCCGATACAACGCTTTTATTTTCTGCACGAATCATACGACTTTTTGCCTACGGATTTGTGTCCGTGGTTCTGGTTTTATACCTTGCAGAAACAGGGCTGAGCCCTCTCGGCATAGGTGCGATCCTCTCCTCAACCCTTGTTGGAGATATAGTTGTTTCACTCTGGATAACCATGATTGCAGACCGGATGGGCAGAAAAAAAATGCTCCTCCTTGGAGCGCTGCTCATGATTCTAGGCGGGATAGTTTTCGTTCTGACAAAAAATCCAGTGGTTATAACCTTCGCTGCAATTATCGGCATAATAAGTCCGAGTGGAAACGAGATAGGTCCGTTTCTCTCGATAGAGCAGGCTGCACTCGCTCAGCTGGTTCCAGACAAGAAGAGAACATCGGTCTTCGGCTGGTATAATCTTGCCGGTTCGTTTGCTACTGCCGCCGGAGCACTCGCCGGAGGCTGGATGGCGACAGGACTTCAGGGCGTTGGTTGCAGTGCATTTGAAGCATACCGGTATATTATGGCAGGATATGCCTTTTGCGGTGCAGTGCTTTTTCTCCTCTTTTCAAGACTGTCGAAAGGCTCCGAGGTATACCCAGAAACTGATATCGACACGAAAGCCCCGAGGCGATTCAATTTCGGGCTACACCGCTCTAAAGGCATTGTCTTTAAACTGAGCGGTCTCTTTGCCGTTGACGCGTTCGCTGGTGGATTTGTGGTACAGAGCATGGTGGCCTGGTGGTTCCATGTGGTGTATGGAGTTGATGAGGGAGTGCTAGGGACTATCTTTTTTGGGGCCAACCTCCTGGCCGGGGTTTCAGCGCTTCTTGCCACTAAAATAGCCGGTCGTATTGGTCTTGTGAGAACAATGGTGTTCACGCATATACCGTCGAATATTCTGCTCGCCCTTGTACCGCTTATGCCAAGCCTCTGGCTGGCCATAACTGTTCTGCTTCTTCGAGCGAGCATTTCACAGATGGACGTCCCGGCCAGACAATCTTTCATTATGGCGGTAGTGGAACCTGGGGAAAGGACAGCTGCGTCAGGAATCACCAATGTTGCTCGATCAGTCGGGGCTGCATCCTCTCCGGTTTTAGCCGGTGTTCTTATGGCAAATCCTCTATTCTTCAGTGCTCCGTTCTTTGTGGCCGGTGGCTTGAAGATACTCTATGACCTCTATCTGTACAAAATGTTCAAAGATCTACAGACAAACCAATGAGAAAATAAATGAAAACATCAGCACCACCCCCTCAGAATGAACCACCGAACACAATAGCTCCATCCTTCAGGGAAGCCTTCCTTTTCTGGCTGAAGCTGGGCTGGATCAGCTTTGGTGGTCCCGCTGGGCAAATTGCCATTATGCATCAGGAGCTTGTTGATCGAAAAAAATGGATCAGTAATGACAAGTTCCTTCATGCCCTCAATTATTGCATGTTGCTGCCTGGACCGGAGGCCCAGCAGTTGGCTACCTATATCGGCTGGCTTCTTCATAAAACCAAAGGTGGAATTGTAGCTGGTGTGCTCTTTGTCCTGCCTTCGGTGTTCATATTATTCGGCCTTAGCTACATCTACATTGCCTTTGGTACACTGCCATGGATTGCGGCAATTTTCGTTGGCCTGAAAGCGGCTGTATTGGCTATCGTTCTTGGTGCAGTTATTAAGATCGGTAAAAAGTCATTGAAGAACAACCTGCTAATCAGCCTGGCTGTACTTTCTTTCCTGGCCACCTATTTCATCCATGTACCTTTTCCAGCCCTCATTCTTACGGTCGGAATCATCGGCATAGTTGGAAGTTATTTTGCACCAAACCTGTTTCTGGTTGGTAAAAAGCAGGGAAACGCCACATCTTTGACAAAGCCAACATTTTCTGTTGATAACGCTATGAACAGGAAACAGAGTTCATCGATACAGCGAAACGCAATCTTGTTTTCAGTTTTCGCTACCCTTTGGCTCTTGCCCTTTTTGGCACTCTATTTTCTCCTGCCTGAATCCACCTTCGCAAAAGAGGCTCTGTTTTTTACAAAGGCCGCTTTTCTCACTTTCGGTGGGGCGTATTCGCTTCTTGGTTATATTGCCCAGGCTGGAGTTGAGCAGTACGGCTGGTTGACCAGTTTGCAGATGATGGATGGTCTTGGACTAGCCGAGACAACGCCCGGACCGCTGATCATGGTTGTGCAGTTTGTCGGTTTCCTTGCGGGGTGGAATCATCCTGGGGCATTGGGTCCTGTATTAGGTTCTGTCACAGGCTCTCTGGTAGCTACCTATTTTACCTTTTTGCCAAGCTTCCTATTCATTTTTGTGGGCGCTCCGTATATAGAAAGGTTGGCTGGCAATACCAAAATGTCTGCAGCCCTTGCCACCATTACACCTGCAGTCGTTGGCGTCGTTTTAAATCTTGGAGTGTGGTTTGGCACTCACATTCTCTTTCCGCCTGAAGGCTTTGCCTGGTTTTCGGCAATCCTTGCCATTATTTCATTCTGCCTGATGCACTTTTACAAAGTCGGCATTATTACAATTATAGCAGGCGCCGGGGCTCTTGGCCTGATCTGGCACCTACTTGGCACTTGATACCTTACATGTTTTGATTTCAACAGGGAGAAAATAGTGGCTACTTCAATAACAGTTGCAGAATTGAAAAAGGCAATAGCCGTATCACCAAATGTCTGTGTAATTGACGTAAGAAGAAAGGCGGATTACGAAAAATCTCCAGAAATGATTGAAGGTGCAACCTGGAATGATCCTGAAACTGTGGAGGAATGGAGTTCCAAAATACCACATGATAAAAATGTGATCGTCTATTGTGTCAAAGGAGGATCAGTAAGTCAATCGGTAGCAGGCTTACTGGAGAAAAGCCACCCTGACGTACGCTTTTTGGAGGGAGGTATCTTACATTGGCAGGATGAGAAGTAATTAAATAATAGCGATAGATCCTGGCCCCATCATCGGCTCTATACTAAGCAAGTCTCTTCAATTGAGATTTGCAATGCCAATATGAAGAACTTGACACTCCCTCTGGTTAACATAATTCCTGTTCAGTTTTACGTGATCATGCCTAAAAAACATGCCCGGAAAGGAGCATTCTGGAACGGTTAAATATTCAAAATTATTCCCAGAAAAACAGAGGGAAATGGAGCAATCAAAATTATTGATAATTCCAGAATCACGTAACAAAAATATAACCGAAGGATCGATACTTTTAACTCTGACATAGAGGTTGGCCTGTATCTGATCCCCCACCACTGGAATCGAACGCGGTTCTCCTCTAGAAAACTTGCATTCTCAGAAGCTGTTCGCCGTGTTGCTAGCCGATTTCAAAAAAGTGTTCACGGCAGAGCTGGCCGAGTTAATCAATGATCAGGTATCGGCTGCTCGTCTTTAAGAATAGTCACCTCATCGGTGTATCGATCTAAGGCTGTCCCGCATGGGGATGCATTTATGAGCGGTCTTGACGGACCTGTCGTCAAGATGGCCGGCTTGCTGTTCGCCAGCTCATACTGTTCTGAGCGCTCTGCCACAACACTCCCGTCATTTTGGAAATAGAGATCAATTCCGGTTGAGTGAAAACGGCCTTTCGGCAACCCTTGAGTCCTTGCAAATTGCGGTAAGATGACATCTGCTTCGTGCCAGGGAGGGTTGGCCTCGGCAAATTGCCAGCGCAGGTGCAGGTGAGTGCTGCCGGGACGGAGTATTGCCTGCGCATAGTTGTACCTGTCATAACAGCCGGTATCGCTTTCGAGTATTGATCCAAGCGCATTGCCGGTGAGCGCTAATGCCTGGCCATCGGCTTCGATGCGCGCAATAGGTCGGGTGGTGAGGTTTGAACAATAGAAATTGACGACAGGGGTCTTGAATCCCCAGAGCTTCATCTCCTGGCTGCCCGACAAACGTAATGTTGGAGCTACCTCAACATGGTCTCCATAATGGTAGTACAGATAGTCTATTAAATTGACTTCATTGTCATTTTCGTCGCGCAGCAGATGAATAAAACTTGAGACATCCGGATAGGCAGAGGTGACGACGACCGGCAGGGCCGTAGGAGTCGAGACCCCTGGGGCATCATGATGTTCTAATATTTCCTTAAAATTCTGAGACAAACGAGACCCGTCATATTCGAACGTGACATTATTTTCTGACGGATTTTCCTGGTAGACGGCTCGACGCGTCAATTCTATAAACTTTCCCGGCTGATCAGCCTCCATTGCCACCGGTGCAGACGAGTTGTCGACAATTTTTTCGGGACTGAACCATAGCGTACGCCCGGACAGGTTCACATGGATTTCTTGAATATCCGGCTGATTGACCGAGCTATCCCGAGCGTGTATATCCCAGGAGGAAAAGCCTCAATTCCAATAAGTGCGGCAAGAGTCGGCAACCACATCCATAGAAAAACCACGGAAGGAGCTTTGCGCCAAGCATATATAACCGATAATACGAGATTAACCAGCAACAAAGGGACAAGTAGAAAGTAGCCGACCGCAAAGGCAGAATACAGGTCGTAAAAAGGACTCTCTGCGCGCATAAAAACAGCCAGTCCAACTATTACCAGGCCAGTAGCTATGCCGGCAATACCTCCTACTATATGTGATTTCATTACTGTCCTGAGATGTTATCCGAAATGTTGTGATGGGGTGTCATTGTTTACCGCCATCATATTCTCTCCTTCAATTCGTTTTTCGCAATTCACTTTCCGTTATCGTCCGGGTTTCCTCTTTCATTTTTCCATCGACAAGGAACTGATGTGTTTCGATGATCTGCTTTTCATCTATGTAGCGGGTTTCGTAAGATTCGACAAGGGTGAGCTCACCGTCAACCCATTTATATGTTTCATTGCCATGAATGCAGCACCCATCGCGCCACCCTGAATATATTGTTTTGTCTGCCGTAGATATTGATGTCTGGGTGAGCTCAGACAGCTCTTTATGGTAGGCAAAATGACCGGTTTTGGGATCGAACAGATAGTAGTTGTTGCCATTGTTTGGTCCGGCACCGCCATCGTGCGAAAAAACCTCTAAATCCATAAAGCCGTCAAAATTGGCATCGACTTCCTCAAGCATTACCTCTTCGCTCACTATGGAGCCAGGGGCTTTCAACATCTGAATGAGCCTTCCCTTATTGTCATAAATCTTGATTCTATCAATTGATGCATGGCCTGGCGTCTCAGACTCTGATGTCTCCGGGAAATACATGACATCGAGAGTAAGATTGTTGGACTGCATTTTTTTATGAATTCCATCGGTGAGATCATCGATGAATACTTTTCCTGAGCTTATTTCTCCGCTCGGAAAAATAATATCACCATGATAATACTCATCATCTTCCGCAGTTATGGCCAGGAAATCGCCAGGATTCAGACGTGATGACTCTCCGTTTTTATGAAAAATGACGCTCTTTTGAATAGGGAGGATAGTGCTGTAGTTTTTTTCCTGCACCAGTGTGAATATTGCCAGCTGTTGTTCTGTTATGTAAAACTCTGGCGCTGGTGTTTTGGTGTAATACGAATTATTTGTCTCTAAATATTTGACCGGTTCATTAAATCTTCGAATTTGATGGGATTTCAAATAAAACGCATCAGGTGAGGTGTAGAATGTATGGTATTCATGGTAAAAACGATCATCATACTCCCTGTTATTTATTATAATCGGTTGATAGTCCTCCGTTTCGGCAAATTTCTTCAGCCCTTCGAAGAAACGGAAAAATCCTTTCATCCACCTATCATAGGTGTACCAGCTCTCCGTGTCGCTCACGACTTCAACCGCAAAACTCAGATCCAGATACTTCCTTTTGACGTTATCGTAGTAGGATACGTGCTGTACATATTTCGGGATCTCTTTGTTGAGCAATATTACCTGGTAATGAGGACGGCCATCGGTGTTTTCCTTGTCCTGGGCAACGACGGCGAATTGCACTTCTGCGGCATCAGCGATGAAGTTGATGTATTTATGTTTCGTATAGTCGATAGGGCAGGTCGTCACCGGCTCCTTGTGCCGCTCTATATCATGCAGCTCATCTTTCAGCATATCTATCGTGGCTTGATCAAGATCCATCCCCAGTCTGTATATTCCTGATTTGATCTCTTCGGCATGCGCACTGGAAAAGGACACTGCTGCAAGGCAGATTAAGAGAATCTGTAGTAAAGCTGGTCTGGGAGACATGGTGTATTCCTTATGACTGGGTAATGTGCCGGCGTCGTAAAAACTCTTTATCTGCTTTATTGCTACAAAATTAGTAACTATTCAGATAGGTGCTGTAAACCTGATAATACCACGGACTCTAACTATTCAGCAGCACCCCATCTGTGCACGATCAGTCCGCTGAACTCAAGGATCAAGACTCTCCTCGGCAATCCACGCCTGACCTCTCAGTAACGAAAACTCGGCATCCAGCTTCTCCGCGATCTTGCGAACCACCTCATTGAGTGCGGGGTCATGATTCTCGATACTCAAACCACTCTCATTGAAATAGACGGTGAGTCGTTTACCTTCAACGTCGAGACCTACCGCTGCGATCGGACCCATACTGGGAGGTGATGCCACATCCGTACGCGGGGCTGCATCATCATTCGCCGCTGTTTCAGCAGTCGGTTCCTGTGCATCGAGCTCGAGTTCCTCGATCGCATAGCTACAACCCACAACTTCCGCGATGAAATCCATCGCGGCCCTGCGATGTTTATATCGCAACCGTGGAACATGGTACTGCAGCCCATTTGTGCC
>CBDTUM010000080.1:0-19368 GCA_965363495.1 uncultured Desulfopila sp. | reverse complement strand
AACCAGCCATCATCCCGGCAAGGAGCGGTGAAAGATGCAGCTCCCTGGTTATTTCCCCACAAAGCAACAGCAGGGCAAGGCCGGCGGTCAACATCTCCCCCCGCCGCTGGAGCTTATCCATCACCAGATCGAGCAGAAATCCGGTAGCCACGCCGATTACAAGAGAAAAAAAGATCTCCGAAAACGCCCCGAGGATTCCCATAAGAGGGGTGGTAGCACTGTTACCGAGCAGTTGGTGACCGATGGAAATGGTAATGCCGAAAACGATGATACAAATACCGTCATCAATAGCAATTACCGCCATCAACGTCGAGGTGAACCGCCCCCTAGCCTTCAACTCACGAACCACAAGCAGAAGAGCCGCCGGCGCAGTTGCCACGGCAATCGCACCGAGCAGCATTGCCAGAATTAAATTTTCAAGCTGACCAGACGATGAAGATACCAGTTGCGCGACAACATAAGTTGCAAACAGGACGAACAGATATGTGACAAGTGCCTGGCTTAAACTTATGTACGTCACATCCTTGGCGATTGTCTGCAGCCGACGCAACTCTATGTGTTCCCCAATGCCGAAAGCGAGCATCATCAGGGCAATCTGCGTGAAATGATCCAGCTGGTGGCCCACACTTTCAGTAGTGAGAATCTCCAGACCGGAGGGCCCGAGTACGAGACCAGCAAGAATATATCCGGTCACTGAAGGGAGGTGAAAGAGCTGCACTGTCTTCGCAAAAAGGAGCCCGGTTGCAAGCAGGATAGCTATGCCAAAGGTTATATTAAGCATGGGTCATTTCGTAAATATTTATGGTTTTCCGCTTGTTTCATAACATTGTACCTCAAACAGTATACTCATCTCCCTATCCTTAACGCAGATAAAATATCCACTTTGTTTTTTCAGGGCTTGCCGGACTGCAAGAATAGCCGAAGATTATCGGCTCAAATACTGGTATTTCAGAGGAAAAGCGACCCAGGCCAGCCTTGGTTCAGCATCTTACTCGATGGGCAAAAGAAGTCCTGTTCCGAAGAAAAATTTTCGGTGCAGGATCATTTACCGACAACCATCCGCAGCAAGGTCCGGTTCCGGTCGATATAGTGATGCTTCAGGGCCGCAGCCACGTGAATGACGATACTTATGGCCAGCAATGTTGCAATGACGCTGTGCGTTTCGACGAGTACCTTACCCAATCCAGGGTTTTGGCCGAAAAACGCTGACAGGGTGAACAGACCGTAAACTTTTACCGGGTAACCTGATATCTGGGACATGACGATCCCGATAATCGGCTGTAATATCAGTAATATGTACAGAAACACATGCATGAGGTGACCCAATTTATTTTCAAATAGATTCGCTCCCAGATCGCGCGGTTTCGGATTGATGAGTCGCCAGCAGAGGCGCAGCAACACCAGCAGGAGAAGTACCACCCCGGTTGATTTGTGCAGTCCTAAAATGAGAGCCTTAAATGTTCCGTCGGGCAGGCTGTCCAGGAAGGAACCGGCAATAAGCATGCCCACCACCACCAGAAAGATGAGCCAATGGAACAGCCGTGCAATTATGCCAAAACTCTCATCCGTATTTTTATACATATTCATCTCCTTTAACGTTGTGAGAAACAACCTAACCGGTGTCCTTGAGCAGGAACACGGTGATATGCTTGTTGAAGCTACGCCTGCATGTGCGTCGTTATACCTTTTCGCGCGCCAGCCGAAGTTCCTCTCCCTCCAGTCCAAGCGTTCGAACGATATAATGGGTGAGATCCTCGAGAGCAATCATTACTTCATCACAGTAAAGGGCCTGCAATAAGATGGCAGCACTCCTGATCAAGACAGGATTATGGACGAATCCTGCTAAGAAGCCTAATATTTATTTTCCCAAGGTTGTCTAGAGATTTTTAATGTTTCACCCTTGGCCATAGGCACGGAGTGAAACAACTCATCAGGCGGCTACCTGCTGTCCAAAATGAGTAAAATGAGAGTTCATTTTACTCAGCTATAGAAAGGCAAATTCGGCTTTTGGCAAATCAAGGTCCCCATTTTCCTTTAAAACATATTCGACAGTCCATAGCCAAGCAAAAACCCTTCTCTTTTCCACTTCACGCCTCAACAAGCAGTTAATTCTTGGCAACAATTGCAGCTCTTGCCGCAGCCAACCTGGCCAAAGGCACCCGGAAAGGAGAACAGGAAACGTAATTCAGGCCAAGTTTATGACACAGGGCGATAGATTTTGCCTCGCCGCCATGTTCTCCACAGATGCCCAGCTTGATATCCGGGTTGGTCGCTCGTCCCTTTTCAACAGCAATCCGCATCAACTCGCCTACACCATCGGGATCGATGGTTTCAAACGGATTGTCAGGCAGGATACCATGAACCATATATTCAATCAGGAAACCGGACTCAGCATCATCTCTTGAAATACCATAGGTGGTCTGGGTCAGATCATTGGTTCCAAAGGAGAAGAACTCAGCGTACTCGGCCATTTTATCAGCGGTCAGTGCCGCCCGTGGTATCTCAATCATGGTGCCAAACTTATAGGTAATCTCAACCCCCATTTCTTCCATTACCTTCTTGGCCTCTGTTTCAAGCAACCCGCGCTGAATCTTCAGCTCGTTGACATGGCTTGTCAGGGGGATCATGATCTCTGGCCGCACATCACCGCCCTCTTTGGTCACCAGGCATGCCGCCTCAAAAATTGCCCGCACTTGCATTTGGGGTAATTCCGGGAAATGTATGCCAAGTCGCACTCCGCGTAGTCCAAGCATAGGATTATCTTCCCGCAGGACTTCGACCCGGCTCAGTACTTTTTCTTTACTCCGCACCTGCTTGAGCAGATTATCAATAGCATCAAGGTTGGGAGCATGTTGCAGCTGGACCTTCAGGTCTGACAATTCTCTGACCAGGGAGACGTGATCAGGGAGAAATTCATGCAGCGGTGGGTCGATAAGCCTGATCACCACCGGCAGACCATCCATCACTCTGAACAGACCCGCAAAATCTTCACGCTGGTACGGCAGCAGCGATTTAATAGCCTCACTTCGCTGGACGTCCATTTCGGCAAGGATCATCTGCTGCACGAAGGGGAGTCTTTCACTTTCCATAAACATATGTTCGGTCCTGCACAGACCAATGCCCTCGGCGCCATATTCCCTGGCGCGGGCTGCATCCACGGGATAGTCAGAATTTGCCCAGACCCCGAGGGTTCGGAACTCATCGGCCCAGGAAAGAAGCTTGAGGAGCCATTCGTCTTTAATATCAGGATCTTTGGTCGCAATCTCACCAAGAAATATTTGTCCGGTTGTGCCATCAACAGAGATACATTCACCTTCTTTTATCACCATATTTCCAACAGTGATCTGTCTCCTGGTCAGGTCGATATCCATATCCTCCACCCCGACTACGGCTGGAGTACCGAACTGGCGGGCAACAAGGGCCGCATGGCTGGTCCGGCCGCCCCTGCTGGTTACAATTCCCTGGGCGGCGAGCATACCGTGTACATCATCTGGCCTCGTCTCCGGACGAACCATAATGACCTTCTTGCCATCTTCTTTGCCCCATATTTGGGCTAGATCCGCGTCGAGCGCAACAACGCCAACTGCAGCACCTGGAGAGACGTTGAGTCCTGTGGCCAGCAACTTGTTATTCTGAACGGCTTCTTTTATAGACTGGGGGTCAAATTGCGGATGAAAGAAAAAATCCAGCAGCTCGGGGGTAACCCTCATGAGCGCTTCTTCTTTGGTTATAAGCCCTTCCTCGACCATATCGACCGCAATTCTTACCGCAGCCTGAGACGTCCTTTTGCCGTCTCTGGTCTGCAGCATCCACAGTTTGCCCTTTTCGATAGTGAACTCAACATCCTGCATTTCCCGGTAATGGTTTTCAAGCAACATCGCCACCCGCTCAAACTCCGCGTGTACCTCGGGCATCTCTTTTTTGAGATCAGACAGATCCTTGGTCTTTCGAATACCTGCGACCACATCCTCCCCTTGGGCATTGGTCAGGTAGTCCCCCTCAATTCTCCGTTCCCCGGTCGTGCCGCTTCTGGTAAGGGCAACACCTGTCCCACTATCGTCCCCGAGATTTCCATAGACCATGGTGACAATAGTGACTGCGGTACCTAAATCGTGGGCGATCCCTGCGGCATTTCGGTAATCGACAGCACGTTTCCCATTCCAGCTCATAAACACCGCCTCAGTTGCCATCTGCAGCTGGGCATAGGGTTCGGTTGGAAAGTGATGGTGAGTATGAAACCTGAAGACGTTTTTGAACTCCTCGGTAACCTGCATCCAGTGCTCTGCGGTAAGTTCCGTGTCGGACTTCACCCCTGCTTGTTTACGCTTTCTGGTGATAACCTTTTCAAATTTGTCGTCCGGGATATGCATCACCACGCTGCCAAACATCTGGATCAGTCTACGATACAGATCATAGGCCACCCTGGGGTCTCCCGTACTCTCAATCAGTCCTGCAACGGTCGCATCATTCATGCCGATATTCAGGACCGTATCCATCATTCCCGGCATGGAGAACTTTGCCCCCGAACGGCAGGAAAGCAGCAGAGGATTTTTCGGATCCCCAAAGGTCTTTCCTGTTGCCGCCTCAATTTCGTTCAGCGAGGCAGTCAGTTCTTCCCATAAACCTTCCGGCAGCTGCTCCCCAAGAGATAAGTATTCGTTACAAGCCTCCGTGGTAATGATAAAGCCATCCGGCACCGGCACCCCGATACGCACCATCTCGGCAAGATTGGCCCCTTTGCCCCCCAGCAGGCCCCGAACATCATCCCAGGAACCACCGACATACTCTTCAATTTGAGCCAGCTCGTTAAACCGATATACCCATTTTTTACTCATCTCAACATCTCCTTGAGTTATTATGTTCAATACGACTGATTGTTTTCGACAATAATATTGACCTGTATACTACACAAAGCTGCAGCAAAGTGAAATACTCCAGTTCACTTTTCTTGCAAGTTTGCAAGTCTGACAAAAGAGGAAGAAAGGAGAGGAATTTGGATCATCCCCTAGACCACCTCTAGCATCGATTACACCAACTTTCGTGCAATTGGCCGCAATGAAGTGTAATTTGTATGGGAAGAATTAAATAAAAAGAAATAATGAGCAGAGGAGTTACGCTGGCTGCCATACATTGCAGTACAGACATCAGAAGTCTGTAAAGGAAATTTTGATGACACGGCGTTTTGGGCGGGGCTTCGCTCTACTCTGTGCTAGAACTGGTTGAAATCCAAGCTCAAGCAAAAACAACCGGTACCAATTTTCACTCCATCACCGCAACATAAAAAACATGACAAATAAGATCCTTCAACTCCTGGTCTCCATCTCTGTTCTGATGAGCTGTATACCTGACGTAAATGTATGCGCAGCAGCGCCGAAAGATCGTTTTTTTCTCATGGGCAGCGGCGTGCTGCACCTGGAAAATCTGCGCAATAATCAAGCAGCGAGTGTCGAACTGCTGACCGGAAGGGAGCAGATCAACGAAAGCGCTCTTAACACGGTTGACCAGGTGTTCGGTTTTCCCACGGTTGTGAAAGGCGAGCACATTTCACCTCGGCTGCTGTTTATGCTCAGCTATATTGCCGATCTCGTCGCTCCGGGGAAGAAGATTTACATCGAGTCCGCCTACCGCAGTCCCACATACAACGAGAAGATCCGCAAACAGGGGGCCAACGCCGCTAAAACCAGCACCCATATGGATGGCATGGCACTCGATTTCTGGATCGAAGGGGTGAACGGCAAAAAACTGTGGGAAACAATCCGGGCGATGAACTGCTGCGGGGTCGGGCATTACGGTGGCAGGACCATTCATCTTGATGACGGCCGACCGCGTTTTTGGGAAGCAGCAACTTCCGGCACCAGGATCACCGAACCGGATTACAATCGGAATATATACCTCAGCACCCTTTATGATCGCTACGCCCCAAAAGAGAATCTCAGACTTTCGCTGTCAGGGATCAGCACCTTTGGCTTTGGTGTACGCAGCACGGCTGCGCTTTTCCAGGCAGGCAATCCCGCTGCAACCGCGGTCCAGCTGCCTCTGCAGACCGGCATAGGGGAGGTCCCATGTATGCCGCTTGACGACCGTGAGGCCACCCGCTTTCTCTCCATCTCGCTACCGGCAGGCCTGCCGACCGGCCGCTACCAGGTGCAGCTGGAATTCTGTCAAAAGCCCTTCCAACAGATGCCTGACCGAGTGATATCGCGGGAATTCGAGGTAATCACTGAAAGGAATAATATGGCACACGACTAACCTCACAAACAGTTGCATGGAATAGTATTGTACAGCGGCATATGAACGATTATTATCAGGAGTAGTGGCTTTACTGCAACTGACCGGATACTCGTATAGACCCTACTTTTTCACTTATTCCTTTTCTGAGAACCTCGCGGTTGTATGCTGAAATAACACTACGTCGCTGAAGCATTCCAAGAACCCATTGATTCTCCAGGGATTCAACAACGGGAATTTCTTCAATTCCTTTAATATCAAATAGTTGCATTGCTCTATAGAGAGAATCATCGGGAGTCAGCATTATGATATCACGGTGACAAATCGAACCTACTGTCTGCTCTGATCGTTCTTTGGAATCACGGTGAATAATCTTTTTTACGTCTGTCATGGAGACTATTCCCGTCATTTTTCCTGACTCGTCGATGACCGGAAAGTAGAATCCGCTCTTGCTCTCACTGAAAGTCAACAGTAACTGGTTAATATTTGCCTCTTCACTTATAAAGTTGACATCTTCAGTTATTGCCAGACCGACTTTAAGTGATTTCATGATAGCCACTTCACGACCTTCATGAATGTTAATTCCCTCTCGACTGAAATCGACTGTATCAATGGAGTCTTCATCGAGTCTGGTGGCCACTACCGTACCTATAATGGATGCGAGCATGGCTGGAACGATGATCTCATAGTTTCCGGTCATCTCGAATAACAGGAAAATAGCAGTAAGGGGGGCATGGGTGGATGCTGCCAGGAAGGTCCCCATCCCGACAGCTGCATAAGCGCCTGATCCGGCGGTTATATCGGGAAATAATTTATGAACAAATGTGCCGAAACTGCCGCCAATCATCGTGCCAATAAAGAGGGCTGGTGCAAACAGTCCTCCCGCTCCACCTGATCCCAGGGTTATTGCTGTTGCAAATATTTTCAGAAAAATAAGAGCTATCAAGAGGCTGCCCATTTCACTACCGTAAAGTACTGCTTCGATAGAATGATAACCATCTCCCATAATTTGAGGGAACATTATGCCAATTGTACCGACAATGACTGCACCGGTTATCGGTTTTAATTGTTTTGGGATCTTTAGTTTTAGGTAAAAATCACGAATACAATAAAAAACCTTGGTATGGAGTACTGCGACAAAACCTGTAATCACGGCCAGTAAAGCATAGAGGGGCAGCTCTATAAAGTGGTTCACTACATAGTATGGTGGGATTATAAAAATGTTTGCCTCCCCAAAATAGGATCGGGTGACAACGGTTGATATTGCTGAGGCAGTAATCAGGGCAGAAAAGGAGGATATTTCGTAGGTGCCAAGCAGCACTATTTCGGCAGCAAAAAAAATTCCGGCTATTGGTGCATTAAACATTCCTGCAATCCCGCCGGCACAACCGGCAGCGATGTAGAGTTTCATTCTATTTCCAGAGACATGGAAAAACTGACCAACCTGTGACCCCATTGCGCCCCCTATCTGGGCGATTGGTCCTTCCACCCCGGCAGAGTTACCTGTTCCTATGGTGAGAGCTGTAGAAATTATTTTTATGAAAATAATGCGGGCACGTATATAGCCACCTTCCAAGTTTACTTTGCGTAGAAATTTAGTAAACCCGTAACCATTCACGTCTCCAGGAAAGAGTAGAGACAGTGGAATGAGGAGGATCATGCCAATCATAGGGATGAGTGGCAGCAGGAGGAGATGCATACCGCCCTTATCTATTTGCAAAAATTCTTTCCCACCTTTGAAGAAAAATTCCTCTACGAATTGAACAGTAATACGGAAAAGGATATTGAGGACTCCAGACATGAGGCCGATAAATGTGGCTACTGCGAGAAGACGTGTGTTGTCTCCAGGCAGGAGCCTTCGGATGTGTGATTTCATGGCAGCAACTGATATAGTGGACGGCACCAGATACGAACCTGGCAGGAAGGATAGAAAATGCATGAATTGGGTAAAAATCAAGCTCAAATAATGGCGCAAGGGTGTCTGTATAACATCAGTATGGTTATGATGAAAGTCTTTTTACGATTCCTGGTGAGTTTCGAGGCATTAAGACAGGAGAAATCGGAATGTTACAGCGATGGATAAAAAGACAAAACAAATGAACTCATTGCTTTATCTATCGAGGTTTTTAAATCTCGAACAGGTAAATCCTGAGGATGAAATGATTGCAGGGTACGTTGAGCTTGTCAAAGGGCACTCCCCTATTCGTAGCACTTACCAAATTGGTGGCCAAAAGTCTTCAATCTGGCAAGTGATATTACAGGCAACTCAGGGGATTGAATCAACTGCAGCAAAGGACGGCTCATGCAGAGGCAGGAGGATGTCTGCTATTTTCTTGATTTGCAACATGATATCGTAAGCCTCAAAGGCGTTCACCAGAGTGCCCGGTGGAATCACCTCCAACTCCATGGCCCGGACCTCCTTGGGCGGTTCAAAATTCTCTCGGATAACACAGAAGCTGCATCAGTTAATTGACCCAATTTCACTCAAAACAGTGACACGAGCATATCAGAAAACTTCTTCATTTTGCTTTCAGCATCTTTAAGTTTCAGTTCTGCGATTTGCATTGTTGCACCCAGATTTGTGCCGTATCACCCGTGAATGGCAGCGTTTTCAACGTTCAGAGCGGCTTCCTTGAGCGCTTCGGCAAGAGTCGGATGCGCATGGAATGCGCGGGCCAGATCCTCGCTGCTGGCGCCGTATTCCATAGCCACCACCGCTTCGGCGAGCAGATCGCCGGCCTGCGGTCCTATGATATGCACCCCCAGGATCCGGTCGGTGTCCTGATGGGCGATGACCTTGACCAGCCCGTCTGAATCACCAAGGGCAAGGGCCCGGCCATTGCTTTTAAAATAAAATGTGCCGGTTTTTATCGGCACCCCTTCTTCCCGAAGTCCATCTTCTGTTCGCCCGACCGACGCCACTTCTGGATGGGTATATACTATACTGGGCATTGCCTGATAATTGACATGGCCGTAGCCGGTGACCAGACGTTCAACACAAGCCACGCCCTCTTCAGATGCCTTATGGGCAAGCATCGTCCCGCCGATCACATCGCCGATCGCATAGATCCCCGGTAAAGAAGTCTGCCAATGGGAATCCACCTCTATAAAGCCCTTCTTGTCGACCCTGCCGCCCAACTCTTCAAAACCAAGCCCTTTGGTGCAGGGTGTACGCCCGGCGGCCAGGAGTACCTTCTCGACCATCAGCGGCTCTTTTCCGGCAATGTTAACCCGGCATCCTGCACCTGCATGCACGATCCCGGTAATTTTGGCACCGAGCAAAAACTTCAGCCCCTGCTTTTTAAAAATGCGCAAAGCCTGCTTGGACATATCCTTATCGGCGCTTGGCAGCACTCGATCAAGATATTCCACCACCGTTACTTCGGCGCCAAGGCGGTGCCAGACGGATCCCAGTTCCAGACCAACAGCACCGGCCCCAACCACCACCAACTGCTTGGGCACCGCCGCAAAGACCAGGGCTTCGGTACTGGACACCACACGTATGCCGTCGATCGCAACTCCCGGCAGGCCTGCAGCCCTGCTCCCTGTAGCAATGAGTACCGCTCTTGCCGAGAGTTCGAGCTCCTTTTCACCTGTTACCCGGACCTTGTGGTTAGCCAGGATGCGAGCGGCACCTGTAAACCGCTCAATCTTATTTTTCTTGAACAGAAAATCTATCCCCGAGGTGAGGGTTTTCACAATATCATCCTTGCGACCCATCATGGTTGCAAGATCAAAGGAGACGTCCCCCACCATTATGCCGTGGGCTTTTAAACCAGTTCTGCATTCGGCATATTTATGCGACGATTCGAGCAGGGCCTTACTCGGAATACAACCAACATTCAGGCAGGTACCGCCGAGAGAAGCGTCTTTTTCGACGCAAGCCACCTTCTGCCCTAACTGCGCAGCGCGAATAGCAGCGACATAGCCACCCGGACCGGCACCGATGATCACCAGGTCGTAGTCCTCATTTTTTTCCGCCGTCATAATCAGATCTCCAGGAGAAGTTTCTGCGGCTCTTCTATCCGCTCTTTGATGCTTTTTAAAAAACTCACCGCTTCACGGCCATCGATTATCCGGTGATCGTAGGATAAGGCCAGATACATTATCGGCCGGATCTTCACTTCGCCACCAATCGCCACCGGCCTGTCTTGTATCGCATGCAGTCCAAGGATAGCACTTTGCGGGGGATTGACAATCGGTGTCGACAGCATAGAACCATACACCCCGCCATTGCTGATGGTGAATGTGCCTCCGGTGAGCTCTTCGATGCTCAGGCTGTTGTTTTTTGCTTTTTCGGCGAACTCGGCGATTTTTCTCTCTATCTCGGCAAATCCCATGCGCTCCACGGCCCGCAAAACAGGGACCACCAGCCCCTTGCCGCCGCCGATGGCCACGCCGATATCACAGCTGTCATGATACACAATATCCTTGCCGTCGATTGCCGCATTGACCAGGGGGAAATCTCGCAGGGCGGTAACAGTGGCCTTGATAAAAAACGACATGAACCCCAGCTTCACCCCGAACTTATCGGCGAACTCCTGACCAAATACCGACCGGGCTCTTTTCACCTCGGACATGTCCACTTCATTGAAGGTGGTCAACAGAGCCATCGTCTGTTTGGCCTCCAGTAGCCTGGCCGCAATGATCCGGCGAATGGGGGTCATGGGCACGCGGCGCTCTTGTGCCACCTTGAATTCCTCTTCCGGTGCGGGGCGAGGTGGTAATTGTTCTTTCTTTATTGTCGCTGTAGGGGCTGCATCGACCACGGCCTGCAGGGCATCCTCTTTAAGAATACGATCACCTGGACCAGTCGGAGTCACCGTATCGACGGGAATATCGTGTTGTGCCAGTATCCTGGCTGCTGCGGGCATAACCCTTGCCTCAGATTTTTCAGGTGCTTCTCCTCTCTCTTCTTCCGAATCGGTCCGGGCATCTTGCTTTTCATTCTCCCCGGTTGTCGCGCGCGCTTCTTTCTGCCCGCTCTTTTCCGTGTCGATCTGGCCGATAACCTCACCTATGGCTGCCACTGCCCCCTGTTCTTTGAGGATCTGCACCAGAACACCTGCCACTGGGGCGGGAACTTCCACCGTAGCCTTATCCGACTCAATGGCGACAATCTCCTCATCAGCCTCCACCGTGTCGCCGATCTGGACAAGCCACTCGCCGATTTCAACTTCGTTAATCGATTCTCCTAATTCAGGCACCTTAATTTCAACAATCATCGTTTCCCCCAGCAGGTCAGGTAGCTTAGAATTTTTTGTAAGCGTTCACCAGCACCGAATCTGTTTTGTCATCGATCGGTAAACGTACTAATAATGCAGTTTAAAGACCTCTTTCGCGCATCTCCGGCACTGGTAAGCGCTTACAATTCGGAGGTTCTACCAGATTTTCAGGTTTTCCGGTGAACGGTTACAACTTTTTAAGTGTTCTTCCAGTCGTCAAAAACCGCTTTAAACAATAATGACTGCTCTAATTTGTGGCTGGATGCCGAGCCAGTTGCCGGTGTGGCTGAAATTGGCCGCCCCACCTTATCGAACAACCAGTGCTGACTCAGAAAATCGCCAAAACGAAGACGGATGAAAGAATAGGCCCCCATATTCAGCGGTTCTTCCTGGACCCAGACCAGCGCAATATTTTTCGGATAGGGTGCAAGAGCCAACGCCAGAGACTCTTCCGCCAGGGGATAGAGTTGTTCGAGCCGCACGATGGCGACTGTTTCGATATTTCGCTGTTGCCTCTCCTGCAACAAATCGTAATAAATCTTGCCGGTGCACAGGAGAATCCTCTCGACTTCTTCTGCTCTGACATCGTGGTCCGGAATTATCTTTCTAAAACTCCCTTCGGCAAAGCTCTTCAAAGGTGAGACAGCTTTGGCATGCCGCAGCAGGCTTTTGGGCGCCATCACAATAAGCGGTTTACGAATGCGGCGCTTTACCTGCCGCCTTAAAAGGTGAAAGATCTGCGTCGGCTCCGTTGGATTCACCACCTGGTAGTTATCTGTTGCCGCGTTGGCAAGATAGCGCTCCAGCCGTGCACTGGCATGTTCCGGTCCGGTTCCTTCCAGGCCATGGGGAAGCAATAAAACCAAGCCGGAGAGCAGGTTCCACTTTGTTTCCGCCGAGCTGATAAACTGATCGATATACACTTGCGCCGCATTGGCAAAATCGCCGAACTGTGCTTCCCAGACCACCAGCGCTTCAGGATAGACAGTGGAATAACCGTACTCAAACCCGAGAACCGCCCCTTCGGTCAATGGGCTGTTGATGATGTCGATCCTTGCCTGGGAAGGGGTTATGTTAGCCAGAGGGAGATAGCATGAGCCGTTTTCAGTATCATGGAGGACACTGTGCCTGTGGCTGAAAGTCCCCCGCTGGCTGTCCTGACCACAAATTCGCACCGGCACCTGCTCGTCGACAAGAGTGGCAAAGGCCAGGGCTTCAGCGGCACCCCAGTCCAAAGGGGCCTTACCTGCATACATCTCCTCTCGTGCTTTGAGCAGCTTGACTATTTTACGGTGCGGGGTAAAATCTGCAGGAACCCTGACCAGCTGTTTGCCAAGTTCCTGCAGATGCGCAAGGGACACTGCGGTTTCCACATCCTCGACCAGAGCATCAACACCGCCGATATATGGTCCTTGAGGGGGCGTAAACAAACTTGAAGGTGCCCAGCCATTTTCTGGTGCATCGCCTAATTTGCGAAATTCCTCCTCAAAATACAGCTCCCGCGCTCGTCGAATTGCGTCTGCTTCCTCTTTTTCGAGCTCTCCGAGGGAAATGAGATGATCCATATAGCTCTCACGCACCGTAGGACGTTTTTCTATCTCATTATACATAACGGGTTGGGTAAACCTGGGTTCATCCCCCTCATTATGGCCCCTCCGGCGATAGCAATACATATCGAGGACCACATCCCGCTTGAATTGCTGCCGAAAATCAAGTGACACATCCAAACACTGCGCCACCGCATGGGGCACCTCGCCATTTACGTGAAAGATGGGGGTCTGGAGCATTTTAGCGACATCGCTGGCATAGGTTGTCGACCTCGCATCGGCGGGCAGAGTAGTGAAACCAATCTGATTATTAACCACCACATGCAGGGTCCCGCCAACGGAAAATCCGGCCAGTCCACTGAGATTCAAGGTTTCCTGAACAATCCCCTCCCCGGCCATGGAGGCGTCCCCATGGATAAGAATCAACAGTCCCCTGCTGGTATCCTGAATATCACGTTTGACCTGACTTGCCTTCAGGGCCCCCTGCGCCACCGGCCCGACAAACTCGAGATGACTGGGGTTAAAGGAGAGATCGAGGACCACCGTCTTCCCATCCTTGGTGCTATAATCCCGATGATACCCCTTGTGATACTTCACATCGCCGCGACCGACATTGATTTCCGCATGGGAATCCTTGAATTCTTCAAAGATGGTCAGGGGGCTCTTACCCATGATATTGGCCAGCACATTGAGCCGACCGCGATGGGCCATGCCGATGACGATATGGCCGACGCCATGATCAACGGCCTTGTCAATGGCCTGATCAAGAAGAGGGATGAGGGTTTCCGCGCCTTCGAGGGAAAAGGATTTGGCCCCGACAAATTTCTTCTGGATAAAATCCTCAAAAACCACGGCATCCGTGAGTCGCTCGAGGATTCTGACCTGCTGTTTTTTGGAAAGTCTGATTTGGTTTCTGGTCGTTTCCATCCGCTGCTGCAGCCATTCCCTTTCGTTCAAAGCATCAATATGCATAAATTGAACGCCGATATAACCGGTATAGGTCTCCTTAAGAAGCTGCAGAATTTCCCGCAGAGGCAAGACCTTCTGCCCGGAAATATCGTCAAAGGTAAAGAACAGATCGAGATCCTCATGGGACATGTCGTAGTATTTCGGGTCAAGTTCCGGAAGGGAGGTGCGCGGGTTGCCAAGGGGGTTGAATTTGGCCAGGAGATGGCCTCTGACCCGATAATTCCTGACCAGAAGACTGACATTGTACTGCAGAAACGACATGGCTCCGGCCCGGCCGCAGCGGGTGCACATCAAACCGCCCGGACCAAAACCCTGGTGGAGCTGCGCCCGGCCCGTTGCAAGCCCTGCAGAAGTACCAGGTAGGACTGGATTGTCCTCTTCAAGTTCGGCAAAATAGGCTTGCCACCCGTGAGACACCGAATCAGGATTGTCCTGAAAACGTTGCCAGATTTCTTCTATATATTGGATGTTCTCAAAACTTGCGAAGTTGTCATTCATCTGTCCGTCTTCTTCCTGTTGGAGCTTCAGAGGGCTGGGTATGCGAAAGAATCCATTCTGGATAGAATCACTCTTATAATGTAAGTCGAGATCTTTTTCCCGCCTGTCTTTTTTCTGCTTGTATCGGGGTGACAACCTTTCAGTTGCCGGAGGTCAACCCTGGCCGTCAGCTGCTTCAGGATGAGTGTCATGCTCATTATTGGACTTATTGTTTAAAATACACCATCTTGCCGGAGGATATGCCATACCGAAAGATGTCTGTAACACCTTTATACTTACCTACCGAAAACTCAAGGAGTTCGAGGATGATCTCCACAACCATGTACATCTTGTACATAATATCCTCTTTCCAAAAGTGGCACAGCTTTAGTGCACCTCGCTATTCTAGTGGATTACTGGTTCCGATGTGCCACATGGGAACCAGTTGGGTCTCCACTTAACTCCGAGCGAGTCCGGGTTTAGCGACTGGTTGGGTGAAATGTTTTTTCGTTTTTTGGTTCGGGCAAACGGAAAGTTTTTATGGTTTTCAACTCCATTTCTTCAGATTGTCTCGCTTTGTATAAATCCCATCGCAATTGTATGTTCATCCAGAAATCTTCTGACACACCAAAAAATTTAGCTAGTCGAAGAGCTGTGCTAGGAGTTACACCTCTTTTACCATTAATAATTTCGTTAATTCTTTGATATGGGACATGTATTGACTGAGCCAATTCCTTTTGAGTTATTCCCATAGGGGACAAAAACTCTTCAATCAGCATTTCACCTGGGTGAGTAGGTTCTCTGTGTGTTGGTACTCTAACCATAATATACCTCTTTAATGGTACTCTATTATTGCAACTAGATCAGGGCCTGCATCTGTCCAGTGAAAACATATTCGAAATTGGTCATTTATGCGTATGCTATAGGCTCCTTGTCGGTTTCCTTTTAAGGCTTCAAGCATGTTACCTGGTGGAATCTTCAGATCTTCCAAGACTGAGACAGAGTCGAGCTCATCTAGTTTTCTAGCGGCACTTTTCCAAAGCGAGCGAGGACATATTTTTCTCGCTTCTTTGGTATTTTGACCGTTAAATATGTCTTCTGTGCCTTTATTATTAAACGATTTTACCATAAAAACATGATAACACGGATGTCATGCTATGACAATTTCCTTTCTACACCCAACGTTTACTATGACGCGTTGACTTTTTGGCAAAAAACAAGCACTCGTGTCTGGTTCTTTCTGTATAAAACTAGAGAGTTTCACTACTATTTCTGCATTGAGCTTGAATGTGTTGGAGTCCTGATGGTACCTCGTTGCTGCCGGAGATGGAGACATTTTTTTAGTGGCCTCAATTTCATTGCGCAAGGCTTCCTTATCCGTTCCCGCCTTTTTCATGGCGATGCCGACCAACCGTACTTTTTTAGAAAGAAATTGACTTATATCAATTTCTTTTAAGGTTTATGCATTATAATGTGATAAATAAAAATCAGTGTGTTTCTCAATCAGTTAAATTGCGCAAGATGGTTCATGTTTTGTTGCCTCGTAATACCAGAAAAGGAGCTGGAGAAACGATGTTCTTCCTCTTTTATCACTGAAATAACTATATATTTGCTGCCGGTTACTCAATCAGGAGAAATGATATGACTACAGCCAAAAAAAATAGTGCATTTGAAAAAACAACCACTTCTCAAGAAAATAAATTCCTCAATCCAACCCCCATGCTCGATGAGTTGGAAAACGGGCCATGGCCAAGCTTTATTTCCGGTCTCAAAGAATTGGCCGAGCGCACCAGAAAACCAATACTGCGTGGCTTGCTGGACCAGCTCGAGTATTCCTATCAAACCAAAACAGGCTACTGGCGGGGAAGTCTGGTGACCGTTCACGGCTATGGCAGTGGAATTGTCGGCCGCCGCAGCATGATCAAGGATAAAATTCCGGAAGCGGCCGAATTTCATACCTTCCGCGTTCAGCCTGCTCCCGGACTGCACTACAACACGAAAATGTTGCGTACTCTCTGCGACTCCTGGGAAAAGCACGGTTCAGGATTAATTGCCCTGCATGGACAGACAGGAGACATCATGCTGCAGGGAATTGAAGAGGCAAAAGTACAGGAATGTTTTGACGAGATTAATCAGGCTGGTTGGGATCTTGGCGGGGCAGGCGCCGCTATGCGGTCTGCCACCTCATGCGTTGGCCCGGCCCGATGTGAACATGCCTGTTATGACACCTTAAAGTTGCACTACAAAACATTGACGCACTTTGTAAGTGAAATTCACCGCCCGCAGTACAATTATAAATTCAAATTCAAATTTTCCGGCTGTCCTAACGACTGCAGTAATTCCATCTTTCGTTCCGACATGGCGGTTATCGGCATGTGGCGAGATTCGATCCAGATTGATTCCGCAGCTGTGCAAACCTGGATTGATAAGAACAGCATAGATAGCCTGGTAAATATCGTCATCAATAATTGCCCGACCCGTGCCATCTTATTGCAGAAAGGAACAATGGTCATCGATAATAGAAATTGTGTCCACTGTATGCACTGCATAAATGTGATGCCGCAAGCGCTGTCTCCTGGGAAAGACAGAGGTGTGACTCTGTTGCTTGGCGGTAAGAACGTCCTGAAAGTAGGTACTATGGGCGGGACCATGATCGTGCCTTTTCTTAAGATGGAGACGGATGAGGATGTTGAGAACTTCATACACCTCACTGAAACCATGATTGAATGGTGGAATGACAATGGCTTTGATCACGAGCGCATCGGTGAAACTATTGAACGAGTCGGATTGAAGCAGTTTCTCGATGGAGTCGGTTTGGAAGCTTCTATCGATATGGTAACGCGACCGCGCAATAACCCTTACTACAAATCTGAATATTGATGGCGTCGTAAAACTCTTCATCTTGGAGAAGACCATGAACAGTGAAAGAACCTGGAAAACCATTGAGTCAGGCCCTTATGATTATCAGGAAGCTCTCCATCCTGTAGTGAAAAAGAACTATGGAAAATGGCACTACCATGAGATGCCCAAACCCGGAGTATTAAAACATATTGCCGAAAGTGGGGATATTCTTTTTACGGTCAGGGCCGCCACTCCCCGCCAGGATTCGGTTGATCTGATCAGGCGAATCTGCGACATAGCAGACAGGTATGCTGATGGGTACCTTCGTTTCACCGTTCGTAATAACGTGGAACTCATGACTCCGCATGCAGCAAACGTCGACTTGTTGATCAAGGAACTTGAGGCAATTGGTCTTCCTGTTGGGGGAGCTGGACCCTGCGTTTCTGCAATGGCACATACGCAGGGGTGGCTGCATTGTGATATTCCGGCGACCGATGCCTCAGGAGTTGTCAAAGCGCTTATGGACAACCTGATTTACGATTTTAAGAACTGGCGGATGCCAAGCAAGGTGCGGCTCTCTACTTCCTGTTGCGCCATTAACTGTGGTGGCCAGGTAGATATTGCCATTGTCGTCAAACATACCCGCCCTCCCCGCATCAATCACGAGATCCTGGGAAATATATGTGAAATGCCGAAAGTTGTCGCCCGCTGTCCGGTTGCGGCAATACGACCCGAAGTGGTGAACGACAAACCGTCTCTTGTCGTCGACAATGAAAAATGCATGTATTGCGGAGCCTGCTTTGGCGCCTGTCCGGCTATGGAGATTAATCATCCGGTCCATTCAAAATTCGCTATCTGGGTGGGGGGTAAAAATTCCAATGCCCGCTCCAAACCTTCGATAATGAGCCTGGTGGCCCATAATCTCCCTAATAATCCACCCCGCTGGCCTGAAGTGTCAGAAGTAGTCGGCCAAATTCTCGATGCTTTTAGAGAAGAAGGTCGCCCCTGGGAGCGAATGGGAGAATGGATAGATCGCGTGGGCTGGAAACATTTTTTTGACGCAACCGGATTGGTTTTCGATAAGGACATGATTGACAGCTACCGTCATGCCAGAACCACATTCAACCAATCTGCCCATGTTCGTTTTTAGGAGACAGTGGTGTTTCCCAAAATGGTGGTTTTCATGTAGCACATGGGAACCAGGGGGGCATTATAAAGAATCCCGTTTTATTGGGTTAGCGAAGGAGCAGCGCTATGCAGATAAACCCTAAAGAATCGAATCTTATCCTTGACTCAGCTTTAACCTATCATTTTCCGGAATACAGCGAAGAGCGAGGGATCAAGAAAGTTGTTGCCTTTGGCGATCATAGCCACAAATGTCCTATCTATGTCAAGCAGACGCCTTCCTGTACTGCCGGATGTCCGGCCGGCAATGATATCCGCGCCTGGCTCACCCTTGTCCAGCATACCGAAAAAAGAAAACGCAGCTGGCAGGAATCATACGAACTTGCCTGGCATGAGGCGAGCAAGACCACGCCTTTTCCTGCCGTCTGCGGTCGTGTCTGCCCGCATCCCTGTGAAACTCAATGCAACCGGAGCAAGCAAGACGATGGAGCTGTCAATATCAGTTCCTTCGAACGCTTTATCGGCGACTACGGCATCCGTGCCGGATTACAGCATAAAAAGCTTACAACGAGGATCAAGGATAAAAAAGTGGCTATAATCGGGGCCGGTCCGGCTGGTCTCAGCTGTGCCTTTCAGCTGGCACGACGCGGTTTCCCGGTAACCGTATTTGAGGCATTTTCCCAGCCCGGTGGAATGTTGCGATATGGCATCCCTCCCTATCGGCTGCCGCGCAATATTCTGGATGGTGAGATTGAAGCCATTATCAGGACAGGAGTGAAGATCGTCTGCAATACGGTTATTGGTGTCGATAAAAGCCTGGATGAACTGGTATCCGAGTTTGACAAAATTTTCATTGGCATCGGCGCCCATAAGGGTGTCCGGCTGGGGGTTGATGGAGAAGATGCTCCCAACGTCTTCAGCGCAGTTCGCTTCCTGAAAAGGATCAACTCGGGTGA